>DAOOIT010000039.1 GCA_035384565.1 Planctomycetota bacterium
TCATCCCGAAGCTGGCGGAGGGTCTCGCCGCTGACGGCGACCTTCGTCACCAGCTCGACGGCCTCGCCGCGCTCGGCGGCCTCGAGCAGCTTGTCAAGTTCCTCGCGGGGGACCGGCGGCTTGAGGGGAGGCCGCTGGGCGGCGCCGCCGAACATGAGCTTGGCGATGAGCATGATGAGGAGCCGGCCAATCAGCTCCTCGGTCAGGACGGGGCAGTCGTCGAGGTTCTTGGGGAGCTTCACTTCGTCACCTCCTTCGCCAAGGCGGCGAGTTCGACGGCACAGCGGGTGACCACGGCCTCATTCACCGCGAGTCGCTCGCGCCGGCCGGGGACATCGAGGCCCTTGTCGCCCTCGGTCCGGGCGGCGGTCAGGTCCTCGTAGGCGCGCCGCTGCGCCTCGAAGTAGGCGTCGTAGAGGGAGCGGGCCTTGGCCATCTGGTCCGCAGTGGCTTGGCCCAAGAGGTAGGCTTTGCCGATGATGAGGTAGGACTTGCGAGCCGTGGACTCCTCGACGCTGTAGACGTCCTCGGCCCTGTCGAGCGGCGTGCCGCAGCCGGCGAAGATGACGAGAAGGACACAACCGACGGCTGCCGTCAGAACTCGCTGCATTGGAACATCCTCCGTAGGTTGACGAGGCTCACACCGTTCGAAACGTCCACGTCTATTGCAGCAGATTTTTTCGCGGCGTGGCGTCGTAGACGTACATAAACGTCACTGCTCCCGCGGATTTTTTTGCGGTGCCCCCAGAAGCTCCTGGGTCGCTACGATGTAGCCGTCGAGTGCCTCGTGGTGGATGCGCCATGTGCGGGCGACCTTGATGACCTGGCTGAAGACGCCGCAGTTGATCATCTCCCGCAGCTTCCTCGGGGCGATGGCCAGTGACGCGGCCGCCTGCTCGACGGTGAGCCAGGGTTGGCCCTCGGGCCATCCGCAGAGATGGCAGCGGGTGACGTAGTCGGGCGCGTCACAGGGCTTCACCGCGCGTGCTCCTTCGCCGCCACACGGAGGGCCTCGGCTTCAGGCAGACCGCCATCGTGGATGCAGATGGCCACGCGCTCCTCGAAGGCGACGCGCTGGTCGGGGGTCATCCGGGCAAGAGAGAGCGCGAGGAGTCGTTCCGCCATGCTCGGCCGCGGAACCACGGGGCGAAACGGCCTGAGCGGGGGCCTTGACACGGGCCGTCGAGGCGGTTGGAAGAGGGGCATCGAGTTCATTGGAGGCGGTCTCCGCGCAATCTCGCGCAATCTCCGCGCAATCTCTGGAGACGAGATTGCGCGCTGGAAGTGATGCACCGCGTGGGGTTTACGTCTGATCGGCGCAATCTCGCAATCTTTTCCGTAATGCAACCCGCACGCACGCGTGCGCGCGCGTGTGCGCGCATGTGCGCCCGCGCGTGCCGCGCGCGCGAGGCATGCATGAGATTGCGAGATTGCGCGGCGGCCTCATAAGCCGCAGAGTGGCACGGGGTTACGCCGCGCAATCTCTGGTCTGGAGATTGCGCCCGAGATTGCGAGATTGCGCGCCGACGCTCACTCACGGTGCCGCCGCTCCAGGAAGTAGGCCGAGTGGGTGCCGCAGCCTTCTCGGCGGATCGTGACCTGAGCGATGGGCGTGTTCACACGCTGGCGGAGCAGCGTGCCGAATGCCACTTGCCGCCCGCGCTCTGTCCTGCGGCTCAACGCGTCCGGGAAGCACTCCTCATCGTCGGCAACCCGCATCAACTCGGCTACGGACACGGGGACCGGCCCGAACTTCTCCCACCAGGCGGCCACAAACGTCTCCCACTCCTGGGCGGTGGGGTTGGCGCTCTTGCGCCATTCGGCCTCATTGGTCCGCCAGCGGTTGAAGCAGTTGGCGTGGAGGATGCCGCCGATGGTCTCGGACCAGGCCTCGAAGCCGCCGAGCCGGTTTTTGTGGAGGGGCCGTCCTTTCTCAAGCCAGTTCTCGATCATCCCGAGGAGGACGGCGAAGATGCGGGCGCGCGAGCTTCGGATATGGGCGCGGAGGTTGGGGTAGAGGAAGTCCTGGCGGGCCTCGGGGTTCGGGGTATTCGGCTGGAGCTGGATGGGCACGGTGCGCTTGGCGATCTCGCCGCTGCACTCGGTGTTGTTGCCCGAGGCCACGAAGGTGACCGTGTTGGCGAGGCTGACGATCTTCGAGGCGCCCAGGATGCGGCCCTGGTAGCTCGTGGCGGTCAGGATGGAGGACAGCGCCGCGCTGTCGAGCGCACGCGGGAGGTTATCGAGGTGGACGACCGTCTCGCCCTGGAGGAGGAGGGCCAGGAGGCGCTTGTCGCGTTCTTCGTCTCGGTCCGTCAGTTGGAGAGCTGGCGTCTCGCGTCCCAGGATGACGCCGCCGAGGACCTCTGCGGCGAGCTTCGACTTGCCCGTGCGCTCGAGGGGCGATAGGAGGAGGTGGAGCGGGCGGTTGCCGTCGATGGCGGGCGCCACGAGGGGCGTGAGCATGAGGCCGATGAAGTTCTGGCGGCTCGCCTCGTCCTTGAAGGGGAAGTCGACGACCAGCTCGTGGAGTTCCTCGTGGATGTGTTCGAGGTCGCGCTGGGGCTCGATGCCCTGGAGCTCGGGCGGCTCGTCGTAGTAGATGCCGTCGTGCCAACCGGGCTGGACGCGCTGGAAGTCGGGGCCGTAGACGGGGTAGCAGACCAGGAGGTCGAGATCGCGGACGCGTGGGTCGGCCTTGGCCCCCGCGAGGGCGAGGGCAGCGTTGTCTCCGCTGCAGGGCTTGTACACCAGGACGGAGCCTTCGTCGTTCTTGCGGGGGTACCAGGCGCCGAGCTTCATGTGCTCGTCCACGAGCAGGCGGCTGCGGTCGGCGCTCAGCTCGTCCCAGCGTCGGGCGCCGGGCTTGCCCAGAAGTTCGCCGGGGAGATGGCTCTTGCGGTAGATCAGGTCGGGCGGGAGTGCGCCGAGCACCTGGTCGGCAAAGGTCTTGCACGATTGCTCGATGTAGCGGTCCTGGTCGTCCCAGTGCGGGCCGGGGATCAGAATGACGCCGTTCGGGCCGGGCGCCGGGGAGGTCAGGGACCGCCGCGGGCGCCGCATCTCGACCCTGCGGGGCTCCTGGATGCCGGCTTCGAGGCCGCTCTGGATCGTCGCGGCGGCCTCGCGCTCGCCCAGCCCGGTGATCGCGGCCGTCGCGGCGAGCTCGGCCTCGACGTGGGCGCGGTCGAGGTACCCGCCGCCGACGAGCTGGCCGAGACTGAACGCCGCGCGGTTCAGCGTGTCGTTCCGCGTGCCCTCGGGGGCCTGGCGGAGGTTGCGGACTTCGAGCTTGAGGGCCGTCTCGGCATAGCGAGCGGCTGAGCGGGTGACCTGCGAGGCCGGCAGCGTGGCCGCAGGCGCCGGCGTCGAGCGGC
Source organism: Planctomycetota bacterium (assembly GCA_035384565.1). Taxonomy (NCBI): domain Bacteria; kingdom Pseudomonadati; phylum Planctomycetota; species Planctomycetota bacterium. The sequence continues at coordinate 3,378 of DAOOIT010000039.1, forward strand.
GGCCGTTGGCCTGCTCGATGAGCCACATCGGGAGCGGGCACGACGAGTGGCCGTTGTGTCGGGCGTACGGTTCGGGGCTGTCGCGGAGCGCGGACGGCGGCGCGACGACGTACCCCCCGTCGGCCTTGAGGTCCAGGCCGGGCCGCAGGCCGTTGCGGCTCTTCACCTCTCCGTCTCGATGGACGAAGTACAGATGCCGTCCGCCGCTCGGGGTCTTGACCTCGAGGGTCGGCGGCAGCCGCCCGAAGTCCTCTTGGAGCTTGGCCAGGGACGCCTCGCCGTCCGCCTCGCCGTGGCAGTCGATGTCCAGCACCACGAGGCCCGATACGGCGCCCGTGCGGATGCCGACGTTGGCGTCGGGGTGCTGCGTCCACCACGCACGGATCTGCTCGGGGTCGGTGGTCGCATCCTTGAACCCGTGCGGGGTCAGCGGGGTCTTGCCGCTCGGCTTCAAAGGGAAGACGAGCCAGCCCCGTGCGGCATATTCGAGGGCAGCTTCGAGGATGGCATTGTCGGTATGGGCTGGGTCCGGTTCGCTCACATGGTCCTCCTCCGGATTCGTTCAGGGTGCGTCGGCGTCGTAGCCGGCTTGGAGAAGGGCCTGGCGCACGTCTTCCGCGGACCGCGCCAGGATGTAGACGCCGTTGAAGCGTTCGATGAGCCGCTGGAAGTTCCTCTGGTCATCCGACTGCTGTCCCGTGGCGGACTTCGCTTCCACCTCGAGGCGGCGCCCGTCGGGGAGTATGCCTGTCAGGTCGGCCTGGCCGGGGACGCCGAAGCAGACCACGCGCCGGTCGAACCGCGCCGCTCCGACGTTCGCTCGCCAGAGGCGCAGCCAGCGCCTCGTGCCGAAGGCACGCAGAATCTCGTTCTGGACCTGCCGCTCGGGTCTGGGCATCACGCCTGCACCAACCTTGCGAACCGTTCGGAAAGCGCCTCGCGGCGGACCTCGTCCACGAAGCCGCGGGGCCAGCAGCCGAAGACCTCGCGGTAGCGGTACGCCGCCCAGCCGGGCTTGAAGCCCTTCTCCCCGGCCTGGCGGAGGAAGCCGACATAGACGGCGCGCTTGTCGTCGAGGGTCGCCCTGTCGGGGTCCACCAGTTCCCCGTCGGCGACCACGGGCCACTCGCCGAAGCGTTCCTTGAACCGATAGGCTGACCAGCCTGGCTTGTAGCCGGCGGCCATGCGCTGGGCCTCCATGAGCCGCCAGAAGTGGGAGCGATAGGCGAAGTCGCCGTCGTCGAATTCGACCAGTTGCGCCACGCCGTGGATGACCGGCCGCTCCCGCACCGGAGGCGGTGGCGCCCAGCCGCACTCGGGACAGCAGGGGTCGCCGGGGTCGAAGAGCAGTTGGCATGCCCGACAGCGCCGCAGCCGCAGAGGGTCGCTCTCGCCGATTTTCTTCCCGCTGTCGAGGGTGTACTCAAGGCGGCGGGTCACGCGGCCGTGGACGTGGTGATTGCCCGCGTGATCCAGGACGATGGCGCCGTCCTTGTCGGGGCAGGCACGCATGATCCGGCCGATCATCTGGAGGTGCAGGTTCAGGCTGGCGGTGGGCCGCGCGATGATGGCCGTCTCGAGGGCAGGGAGATCCCAGCCTTCGGTCAGCACCATGCAGTTCGAGACCACCAGGGTGCGCCCACCGCGCAGGCGCTCCAAGATCGCCTCGCGCTCATCGCGTGGGGTGCCGCCGTCGAGATGCTCGGCCGGGACCCCGGCAGCCTGGAACGCCGCGGCGATGGCCTGCGAGTGCTCGATGTCCACCGCGAAGGCGACGGTGCGGCGCCCGGGGGACTTCCCCAGCCACGTCTTTACGAGGTCGGCGTTCAACTCCTCGGTGTTCGTGCGCCTGGAGAGTTCGCTCAGGGCGTAGTCGCCCATGGCGATCTTCACGTGGCGCAGATCAGGCGACTGCCCGGCATAGACCCGCGGGTCGTGGAGCACGCCTGCTTGGCATAGCTCGTCGGTGCGAGCGGCTACGAGGATCTCGCCGAACACGTCGCCCAGGCCCCGGCCGTCAAGTCGAAATGGGGTAGCCGTGAGGCCGAGGACGTGCGCGTCGGGGTACTGCTCGAGGATGCGGCCGTAGGAACTGGTGGCCACATGGTGCGCCTCGTCGATCACCACGAGCCTCGCCGGGGGCATCTGCCGCCTGATGAGGGTCTGGACGCTCGCGACCTGGACCTGGGCGAACGGCGCCGGCGGGTAGCCGGCCATGATCCGCCCGGGCCACAAGCCCAGCTCCTCCAGATGCTGTGCCGCCTGGTCGATCAGCTCCTTGCGATGCGCCAACCAGAGCGTGGGGACGCCAAGCTCCTCGACCAGGGCGACGGCCATCGTCGTCTTCCCCGAGCCGGTGGGGGCCACGAGGATCGGCCGGCGGCCGATGACGGCCTTGAGCCGCTCGACGGCACGGCGCTGGTAGTCTCTCAAGGTGACGGACATCTCGACCTCGCGCAAAGCGTCTCAACGGCCGCGCAGGGGGCCTGCGTCGGCGAAGAGGGCAACTGCCCCGGAGAGTTACTACCCCTCTGCGGGGATTTGTTAACCACGATTTCCGCGGGGCGGCAGATAGGCATCCAGGCCGAGCCGGCGAAGCCGGTCAGCCAGCTTGCTCACCTGCTTGCAGACGGCGGCCCGCGTGCAGCCGAGCGCCCGGGCGATGTCCGCCTGGCTCTGCCCTTCCATCAGGGCCTCGCAGATCGCGCGCTCGGCGGGCGCCAGGCCCATCAGGGCCTGCTCGAAGTCCAGCCGCATCCCGATGTCCTCGGCATGGTGCAACTGGAGGAACACCTTCTCGGCAATCGCCGGGTCGGCGTCGAGAGACCGCGCCTCGAAGGCCGCCCTTCGCCTGTCGCGCGCCCGGTCGCGCTTCGTCCTCATGAGAAGATGGTCGATCACCGTGATCACGAATGTGCGCTCCGAGGCGGCCCCCTGCCTTACGGGGGCGTAGTCCGCCTTGAGCAGTTCGGGGACGATCATCTGCTCGAGGTCCGGGATCTCACCCTCGGGGAACAGAAGCCGTCTGGCTCGGACCCCGATGAGTTCCACCTTCCACCGTTCGAGAAGATCACCGTAGTCGTTCTCCGGCACGTGCCGCGGCCTTTCCGGGACGCCCCGGAGGCACGGCGCTCATGGAAAAAGCCCAGCGGCCGGGGGGACATCCCCTTCCGACTGGGCTCTTGCGGCACGGGCTCAAAGGCTCTGGCCGACTGTGTGGCTCTCTTAGAGTCGGGTCATGGTTGTGTGTGGAGGGCGCTGGCTCGGAGGCTCGGGCCCTCAGTCCGTTGTCGTGTTCGGCGCGTCGGAGGCGCCGGCGCAATCCTCCTCCATGTCCATAGAGATCTGGACGGTCCGCTGGCAGCCGCGGCAGAAGACCCCGGCCGTCCCGCGCACCGAGAACCGTCCGCTCAACGGCAGACGCTTCCCGCAGTTGGGGCAGAGAAGGGCAACACGGGCATCGGGCAGGTCCTGTTTCGCGGCTTGGCTCATCAGCAACGGCTCCTTGCTCTTCGGCTCCTCAGCAGGAGGAGTTCCCACGTGAGTTCATCCAGCATCCGCTCCGATCATGCCAGAGCGAGCCGCCCTTGTATCTAGAGTCTGATGTGGCATCGGGCAGATCAGGTGAGTGGCATGCCCGCGCGCCACATGGAGCAAGAGGTGGAGTGGGCGGCGCGCCATATGGCGTTAGATGTGGAGTGGCCGGAACGCCACATGGAGTCTGATGTGGAGTCTGGCGACAGCACCGTGGTTGGGAGGGTCACTGGGGAGCAGCCAACGGCTTGGATGCGCCGCTGCCGGAAAAGGCGAGCGCCAGGGAGAGTTCCGGACACGATGGTGGGCGGCCGTTACTCGTCGAGCCTTCTCACCGTCATCCACGTGTTGAGATGATATCCGCGGCTTCCGCTCTCGATCACGTCATTCCGCTCGCAAGCGAAGCCCTTCTTCTGGAGCACCTTCCTGATCGTCTTCCGGAGGTTCTTGATGCAGCCAGAGACCGCATTTTGTCCGTCCGCCCCGACCTTCCTGGCAAGTACCTCGCCGCTGTACGTCGCGTACCTCCCGCCGCGATGCTCCGAGAGGGCGTCGAGAACCCTGCGGGTGATCCCTGGCCCGCTGGGCCCCAGGATCTTCTCGCCCAGCAGCTCGACACGATTCGGGTAGAATACGAGTTCGCTGCCCTGGAATGGTTTGGCACCCGCAGGGTGTTCTCCCCGGGGCTTCTCGGCAGTTGCGGCTTCTGCTGATGCCACGCCCTCGCTCGGCCGACACTCGCAGCCGCGTTCCAGCGCTTCCTTTATCTTGCTCGTCAGGGATCGTGGGCTGCTCCCCGGAGCGAAGGGCTTGCCCACATAGTCGTTGGCACCCCTCTTCATCATCTCCACGGCCAGGTCGTAGCCGTCGGTGCCGTGGCCCGTCATGATGATCACGGGCGTCTGCCGGTTGATCCCTTCCCGCCGAATCTCCTCGAGGAGGTTTTGGCCGCTGTCGATTCGTGGCATGCTCTTGGGGCGCACGGGGATCTCGAGGTCGAGAAGGATGTAGCAGTACTTGCCCCCGGCCAGACGCTGCCGCGCTTCCAACTGGGTCGCGGCACAGTCGTACGTATGCCCAAGCGAGTCCAGCCGGTCCCTCACCTCCTCGACGATCCGCACGTCGTCTTCTACGATCAATGCCCGATGGACGTGCTCGCTCATTCCTCGGCTCGCTCCCCTTGCTGGAGGGGCAGAAGGATGGTCACCGTCGTTCCCCCGCCGTCGACACTGGAGAGCGAAATGCTCCCGCCGTGGGCCTCGATGGACTTCTTGGCAATGGGCAGGCCGAACCCGGTGCCGCCCTGGTTCTTCTTGCTCGTCCTGAAGGGGATGAAGGCGTCGCGCCGGTCTGCCTCGTCCATCCCCACACCATTATCCGCGATGGTCACTTCGGCCCGGTTGCCTTCCGCGAGCCTGGCGTCGATCTCCACCCGCCCGTCCTTCTCCAACGCTTCGAAGGCATTCTTGACCACGTTGGCGAATGCCTGGATGAGTTGGTAGCGGGCGGCCTCGACGGAAATGTAGTCGGGCGTTCTGTTGATCAGCCGCGCGTCCTGCGGAAGATGGCCCTCGGGCCTTAACTGGTCTTCCGCCAGCCGGCACCCCTCCTCGATCATCTCCCGCAGCTTCTCCACGCGGAACTCGTGGGTCGGCTCCTGCGCGTAGCTCTTCATGTCGTTCAGCACGCTGCCGAGGAAGCCGGCTCGCTCCTGGGCCTTCCGCAGGTGCTCCCCGTACGCGCTGGCCGGAATGCCCGCGGCCTGAAGGCGGCTCCCCAAGCCGTCGAGGGCGCCGCAAAGAGAGGTGAGGATGCCTCGGATCTCGTGCGTGGCCGCGCTGGCCAGCAGCTCGAAGAAGCGCTCCCCGAGCTTCAGCGCCCGGTCAGCCGCCGCCTGGCCGTACCGGCTTACGAAGGCCTCGTACTGGTCGTAGATGCCCTCCAGCCGCTCCCGCTTCAGCGCGTCGAGCTGCGCTACCTTCTTGCGGCGAGCGAGCGTCCGTTCCGCCGCCCGGCGCACGAGGACGTTGGGGTCATCCAGAAGGCGGGCCACGAGGCCGTCGAAGTCATCCGTCTGGAGATGCAGCAGCGATTCGGCGGCCGCCTTCCGCACCTCCCACTTCTCATCGGCGATCAGGATGCGGTAGACGGCGCTGCAGGCCTCGAGCACCCCGGGGTCAGAGACGGCTCGCAGGCAGTCACCCAGCCGGACGGCGAGGCCCTGCCGCTCGGACCACGAGAGGGAGTCCCCGTCCCTCAGCCTCGCCAACGCCGCGCGCAAGCTTGCTTCGGTTCCGTCGATATCCATCAGTGACCGTACTTCTGCATGCGCAGTTCGAAGGCCTCTCGGCCGCCCTCGAGGAGCGTCTCGATGTCGCCCTTGCACTCGTCCACGCTTCCCACCCGGTCGAGGGTCGCCTTCTTGCCGGAGGAAGACAGGACGAAGACCCGCTCGGCCTCGCCGAGCACGGGGATGTTGGGGTTGTGGGTGACGAAGACAAGCTGCCGTTTCGTCTTGACGTCCTGGACGCTCCGGACCACCGTCTCGTAGATGAAGCGATTGTCGAGGTTGTCCTCGGGCTGGTCGATCAACAGCGGACTCTCGCTCTCGAGGAGAAGGATCGGGAGGATCGTGGTGCACTTCTGGCCCGTGGAAAGCGTGGTCGAGTCCTTGTACTCGTCCCCGTCGAGCAGCTCGATGTGAGGCAGGTCGAATAGCTCCACGCTCTCGATCTCGAAGATGCGCTGGGTCGCCCCGAAGGCGGAGATGACCTTGCGGGCCTGCTCCTGGTTCAACTCGGCCAGGTCCGTCAGGGCATCGACGTCGTTCTGCCGCACCGCGCGTGCAAAATCGGGCGGCGCGAAGCCGTTGGCGATCTTCAGGGCCGCACGCCCCGGCTGCACGCCGGAGTTCCGCAGGCCCTCCTGTAACTTCGCCATGTATTCGTCGGCGTTCCCGAACTGCTCGACCCTGACACGGATTGTCGGCGCTAGCCTCGCGCTCAAGTGTTCGGCAACCTGGTAGCGACGCTGGAAGCGTCTGTCCCTGAACTCGGAGGCCCGCTTCAGCATGTCCGCCCTGGCCTCGAGGTGCCTCCGAAGCTCTCCGCGCTTCTCGTCGCGGCTGCGCTGCTGCGCCATCAGTTCGTTCCGGCGCTGCTCCAACCGCGTGCGTTCGGCTGCCTGGGCCTGGGCATGCTCGTGGGTCTCGATGACGCTGCGGAAGACCTGGTCCTGCTCCTGGTGAGCGGCCTTCAGCTTCTGGGCGAGGGCGAGCAGGTTCTCCAGCGCCGCATCCAGCCGGCCCACCGCGGTCCGGATGGAGGCATCGACCTCTTCCGCACACTGACGCACTGCATCGCGCACCTCGGTGACGATGGCCTTGTTGGGGCCGGCGAGCAGTTCTGCCTCCAGATGTGCGGGAATGAGTCGCTGAAGCTGGCCGGCGCGGCCCGCAAGGTCATTGCGGAAGTCCCTCACAGCCGTCCCAAGCCCGACGACCCCCCGCTTCTCGCGGTCGCGCAGCGCCTTGAGGGCGTGCTGGCGGTTGATCTCGTCAACGTTCTCCCCCTCGCCCTGGGCGAAGGCCTTGAGCTGCTCCTCCACCACGGGCAGTTCCCCAAGCCCCTCGTCCAGCTCGGCGATCTCCCGCTCCAGGCGGAGGATTCCCGCCGCATTGGTTTGGAGGTCGCGATGCACTGCCCGGAGGCCGGCCTCGACCTCCTGGACTTCCGTCTCGATGAACGTGTCGATGAGGGTCAACTGAAAGCGGGGGTTGTTGGCGATGTTCTCGATCTGGTTCTGGCTGTAGACGTCAGCGGAGAAGAGGCCCCCGTGCCCCAGGGCGATGCCGGTCGCCTTGCCCTCCGGCGTGAAGACCTGTGGGTCCTCGTTGAAGGTCCTGTGGACGACGTAGCACAGCCCGTCCTTCGTCTCAATCGTCAGCTTCAGGCGCCCGCCGCCCAGGTTGCTGCGCACGAGGCTCTCGATGTTCCGGCACAGCGGGCGGTTGTCCTCTCCGGCGGGGAGCGCGGCGAGCGCGTAGCGGACGAACTCCAACACGGTCGTCTTGCCCGTGCCTCGGCAGCCGATCAGGCAGTTCAGGGCATCGGAGAACTCGAAGCAGGCCCCGTCGAGGAACCCGCCGACGACCTCCAGCGCTCTGAGCTTGTGGTAACCCTGCCGGGCCTTTGGGGCTGCGTCATTCATCAGGCATCTCCATGGGTCAACCGCTCGCCTCTCACATCATCTGCAAAGTACTCGCCAAGGGGGCATTTGTCAAACGGGCCGGCCCTGGCTCGTAGCCGACGGAGGATTTCCACAGGGCCGCGGTTAACAAACCCGCGAAAAGGGGTAGTAACCGGACAGAGGAGACAACCACGATGCCCCAGAAATACCGGTTCCGATTCACGGACGATGTCACCGACGGCCAGATCGCCCAGCGCCTCTTCCTGGCAGCGGTCAACACCGAGAACATCCACGGCGAAGCCCAGATGCGGCTCGACGCCAAGTTCCGCTTCGACAAGGCGACGCGCACCGTCGAGATCGACCGCGGCAGCGAGGTCGGCCGCTGCCTCGCCAAGCTCTTCGTCAACTACATCGCCAAGGAGTTCGGCGACGGCGCCTACAGCGTCGAACGGGTCGACGATCCCTTCGTGCCCGAACCGGTGTGCGCCGCACACGATGGCGGGGCGCGTCCCACGGCGGACGCTGCGGCCACGGCGAAGGCGGAGTGAGCCATGGAAACCCCCAACACCCCCGCTGAGCACGCGCCCACAGCCCCCCAACCCCCAGCCCCCCGCCGTGCGCTGACCCACAGCGCGATGGCCTGCGCCCGGACTTGCCTGCGCCAGTGCTACTACCGCTACGAACTCGGCCTGCGCCGCGTGAGCGACGCCGCAGCGCTCCGCATCGGCGCTGCCGTCCACCTCGGCCTCGAGCGCTGGAGCCGTGGAACAGCCGCGGACGCCGCCATCCTTGAGTCAACCCGCTCCTATGAGACCTGCCCGCCCTGGGCGGAGAGCGACGACTGGGAGGTCGAGCGGGAGACCGTTGCCAACCTGCTCGCCGGCTACTTCTGGCGCTACCAGAATGACCCGCTGGAGTATGTCGAGGTCGAGAAGGCCTGGAGCATGCCGCTCGTCAACCCCGAGACCGGGCGGGCGAGCCGCACGTATGAACTGGCCGGCAAGCGCGACGGTCTGGTGAAAGCCCCCGACGGCCGCCTCTTCGTCCTCGAGCGCAAGACCACGGGAGACGACATCGGCCCAGAGTCCGACTACTGGCTCCGCCTCCGCTGCGATCCGCAGATCTCGCTCTACATTCTCTCGGCCCGGCACGATGGCCACGACGTGGCCGGCGTGGTCTACGACGTCGTGCGGAAGCCCTCGATCCGCCCGCGGCAGGTCCCCGTGCTCGACGACGGCGGGCTGAAGGTCGTCGTGAGCGAGGAGACGGGCCAGCGGGCGCTCAACAAGGACGGCTCCCCGCGCCAGTCGGCCGGGCCTGGGCTGAAGCTCCTGGCCCGCACGGAGACGGCCGAGGAGTACGGCGCCCGTCTCCTGGCCGACATTGAGGAGCGGCCCGACTTCTACTTCCAGCGCCGCGAGGTCCCGCGCCTCGAAAACGACCTCGACGAGTTCCGCCTCGAATGCTGGCAGCAGGCCAGGCTCCTGTCGGACTGTCGACGCTGGGGGCGATGGTTCCGCAACGTGGGCCGCAACACCTGCTCCTTCTGCGAGTACGCCAGCTTGTGCCTCCAGTCGATCACCGTGGAGCCGGGGGCGCCCCCGGCCGGTTACGAGTTCGTGGCCAATGTTCACCCCGAACTGATGGAAGGAGAAGACTGACATGGCCAGTGCGCCCACACGGCCCGCGCCTCCGCCGCGCGCGCCCCAGGCCCGGCCCGAACGCCGTTCCCTGAGCTTCGAGGAGCCGGCGGCGAACGTCGGGCACCGCATCGTCCTCTACGGCCCCGGCGGGGTCGGCAAGACGACGCTCGCCGACCTCGCGCCGGGTCCCGTCGTGAGCTTCGACCTCGACGAGTCTCTGGCGATCCTGCGGCCCGAGCATACGCAACGGATCGCAGGCATCGAGAACTGGGACAACCTCCGTGCCACGCTCAATGGCGACGGATGGGACGGCGTGCGGACCCTCGTCATCGACAGTGCGACGCGGGCAGAAGAACTCGCCGTCGCGTGGACCATCGCCAACGTGCCGCACGAGAAGGGCCACCGCGTCTCCCGGCTCGAGGACTACGGCTACGGCAAGGGCTACCAGATCGTCTACGAGGTCTTCCTGACCCTGCTGGGCGACCTGGACCGCCACGTCCGGGCGGGCCGCAACGCGATCCTCATCTGCCATGACTGCACGACGAACACGCCCAACCCCCAAGGCGACGACTGGCTGCGCTATGAGCCGCGGCTGATGTCGCCCTCGAGCGGCAAAGCCTCCGTCCGGCTCCGCGTCCGCGAGTGGGCCGACCACCTGCTGTTCCTCGGCTACGATATCGATGTGAAAGACGGCAAAGGCCGGGGCTGCGGCACCCGTACGCTCTGGCCGGTCGAGATGCCCCACTGCATGGCGAAGAGCCGCAGGCTGTCCGACCCCATCCCCCTGCGCCCCAACGATACGGCCGTCTGGGACGCCCTCTTCGGCAAGCCCAACCCCAAGAAGGAGGAAGGCACCAATGCTCGCGAATCGTGAAGGCCGCTTCCGTGCCCGTGTGACCGACCGCGGCGTCAACTCGACCGGCCCCAACAAGCTCTGCACCGTCATCCTGCGCTTCGCCCTCACCGAGGAGTACCGCGACGGCGAGTGGCACGACATCACGGCGGAGGACCTCGAGGTCGTCGCCTACTTCTACGTCGAGAAGCGCGACGGCACCCTGAACGAGTTCATCATCGACGCGCTCAAGGAGGCCCTCGGCTGGCCCGGCATCGACCCCTTCTGGTTCGAGGATGAGCAGGATCTGCCGCCGGTCCAGCTCACCCTGGAGTGGGACGAGTACGAGGGCAAGAAGCGCATCCGCGTGCGCTACCTCAACCCCCACGACGCCGAGCCTTCGACGGGCATCTCCCACGCCGACGCCAACGAACGGCGCGCTCTGAGCGCCCGACTCGGCTGCAAGCTGCGCGCCTACTCGGGGGGAACCGCCGTGCCGGCGCCGAAGCCCGCAGGCGCTCCTGCCCCTCCGCCCAAGCGCGCCGCGGCACCACCCCAGGCCAAGAAGACGGCCACGATGGACGAGACCTGGACGCTCTTCGCGGAATGGGCGAAGAAGGTTGAGGCCGACGAAGGCCGGCTCCACGACGAGTGGTTCGCGGCCATCAAGGCCGTCTGCGGCCACGAGGACGCCGAGCGCGTGACGCCCGAGCAGTGGGCGGAAGTCCAGGCCAAGGTCCCCGACTGCCCGTTCTGAGCCAGGCGAGCGCCCCGGACGGCCCGCCGCGCCGGGGCGCTCTGCCATCCCCACTGGCGGAAGGCGGCCCCGGATGATGGGCGAGCACGAGCGACCTCAGGAGCCAATCGCAGAAGAACAGCCGCCCATCACCTGGGCCGTCGAACAGGTGTCGCCCACCGGCCAGCAGGTGGAGCGCATCCGAGATGGCCTGAGCATCGTGTTCGAGCTGCTCGCCCGCCGGTACCGCAGGGAGCACGGCCTTGGGAACCCACCGCACGCGGGGCAGGAATCGCCTTGACTACCGCGGCAGAAGATGCCCCTATGTCCCCCCGACCGGGCCACCACAGGAAAGGGGACGCCATGACCGACAAGACGAGAACGCGGGGCAGCAAGCCTGCCGTAGGCTACGCGCGGCGGTCCACGGACCGGCAGGAGCAGTCGCTTGGCGACCAGCGGAAGGTCGTCGAAGCCTATGCCCAGAAGGCCGGCTATGGGATCCTGGACTGGTACACCGATGATGCGATCAGCGGCGCAGGGGCCGACGACCGCGCAGCGTTCCTGCGGATGATCCAGGACGCCCAGCAGCCCAACCGTCCTTTCGACTACATCCTCGTGTACGACGTGAAGCGGTTCGGCCGCCTCGATAACGACGAGACCGGCCACTACCGCTATCTGCTCCGCAAGGCAGGGGTCGAGGTCGTCTACGTCGCCGAGAACTTCAACGGCGATGACACGGACGACCTCCTCCTGCCCGTGAAGCAGTGGCAGGCGCGGCAGGAACTCCGTGACCTCTCGAAGGTGACCATCCGCGGGCTGTTGAGCAAGGCCGACGACGGGTCGTGGATGGGTGGGACGCCGCCCTTCGGCTATGACCTGGCCTACTACAACGCCCGAGGCGAGTTCCTGATGGTCGTCCGCTTCATGCCCGACGGCACGAAGCAGGTGCTCAACGAGAAGGGCGAGCTTCAGCGGGTGATCAACCGGGGGGATGCTCTGCTGACCTCCAAGCAGGACCGGGCGCGCCTGGTGCTCAGTGACCCCGCGCGCGTGGCCGTGGTGCGGGAGATGTTCCGCCTCTACGTCCGCGACGGCCTGGGCTACAAGAAGATCGCCGACCACCTGAACGGCAAGGGCATCCCGTCGCCACGCAATGGCCAGTGGTCGGAGATGCACAGCGACGACTGGGCCATGACCAGCATCCGCGACATCCTGATGAACCCCGCCTACGCCGGCGACGCGGTCTGGAACCGGAGGTCCTTCGCCAAGTTCCACAAGATCAGCGGCAAGGCACCCGCCCCCACGCCGAAGGTGCGCCGGCGCGCCATCGACAGGAACGGCGAGCAGGACTGGATCGTCACGCGTGATGCCCATCCTGCCATTGTCCCACGGGCGATGTTCGAGAAGTCGAAGGCCCTCCGCCGAGAGCGCCGGCGCCGGTCTACCCAGACCTACCGCGGCGGACGCGGCGCCAAGTCGAGGTACCTGCTGACCGGGGTGATCGTGTGCGAGCGTTGCGGGCACAGATGGCAGGGCTACACGACGAAGGGAGGGAAGCCGCGGAAGGACGGCTCGCACAGCATCAACGAGTACTACGCCTGCGGCGGCTACGTGATGAAGGGCACGACGATCTGCGAGCGGGACATCATCCGCAGGGACATGATCGAGGGCCTGCTGGTCAACACCATCGGCAACCACATCCGCCGCATGGTAGAAGCGGCGGACCCCTCCGAGTTGCGGGGCGTCGTGAAGCAGTACCTGGGCGTCACCGAGGAAGGTGCGTCAGAGCAACTCCTCCGCCTGCGCGAGCAGAGGGAACAGGTCCGAGCGAAGATCAACAACATCCTGGACAACCTGACGCGGGAGAACCGCGAGTTCGCCGACCAGCGCATCGCCGAACTCAAGCAGGAATTGATGGACATCTCCCCGAAGATCGAGGAATTGGAGCGGGCCGCAGGCGCGCACGTGGACCTCGACGAGGCCATGCGCGCGGTCGTCGAGATGCTGCGCTCGTTCGCGGACGTGATGAAGGAAGGGACGATTGACGAGCAGCGGAGGGTGATCCGGGCGTTCGTAAGACAGGTTCGGCTCGACCCCCAGAATCATGAGGGCCGAGCCGAAGTGTTTGCCCTGCCAGACTTTGCGAGCCTACCTCGCTTCGAACCCGCGATCTCGGATTCTTCTTTTCACTTGGTAGCGGGGGCTGGATTCGAACCAGCGATCTTCAGGTTATGAGCCTGACGAGATACCACTTCTCCACCCCGCGGTGGTGCGTGTATTATAACCATTCCCCTCGGATTGTCAAGGCGGCGTTGGGTCAATCGGCGGCCTCGCCCGAGGCCGTCGCCCGACGGGCCAGCTTCGTGAACAGGTCGCGGAAAACCGGGTCGCGTCGCACGTGTGTGGCGAACCGCACGAAGTGCCGCGAGCGGTCCTCGCTCCAGGTCACCTGGTCGGTGAGGATGGGGCTGTGGACGAGCTCCGTGGGCACCCACGAGCCATCGAGCAGCCAGGCAATGCCGGCAATGTCCCAGATCACTTTCGACCAGGCGAAGTGGTCGGCGTGGTAGGCCTTGAAGATGTCGGCGAGGTAGTCGCCGATCGCGCCCTGCCCCGCCACGTAGCGCTCGATTTCGGCCACCGTGGTGAGCAGGTGCGATGAGACGCCGGAGCAGGGAATCTGCACCAGGGGCACGCCGCAGTCGAGGATTAGGCGCGAGGCGTGCAGGTCCTGCTGGAGGTTGAACTCGCGCGCGGTGGGCCAGTGGAGGGGCTGGCCGCCGAGCCATACCACCACGATGCGCTCGATGATGGCCGGCTCGAGGAGGATGGCGGAGGCCACGTTGGTGATGGCGCCGACGGCGACGACGTAGAGCGGCTCGTCGCCGCCCGCCCGCAGGGCCTTCGCCACCAGGTCTTTGGCGGCGTCGCTCTCGCGCGGCTGGTCGCGCCCGGGCAGGTAGCCCGCTGAGCCGCGGAAGGCGAAGCCCTCGTGCGCCACGCCCAGCCGGGCGAGCACGCGGAGGATCTCGTCGTAGCTCTTTTCCATGCCGTCGGCCGGCCCACTCGACCGCGGGTTGAAGAACGGCGCGGCGTAGATGGCCTCAACGCTCAGCCGCTCGGGCGACAGCAGCGCGTGCACCACGGCGAACTGGTCGTCAATCTCGTTGTAGGTGTCGGTGTCGAGCACCATGCGCACCTTGCCGCTGGGCGGGCGCAGGCGCTCCAGACGCCGCGCGTCGGACAATGTGGGGAATCCCATGTGAGTCTCCTCTGGCTCCTATTGTGACGCCGAAGGGCCGCCTCAGGGGCCAATCCCCCGGGCGGGGAATCTGTGCTTTCTGTCAACCGGACGGCCGGCGTGCGCGATGGCCGCCCCCAGACGGCGAACTCCTCAAGGCTCTTGGGCGCGGTCTGGCGGCGGCGCGTTGCCCAGGGTGGCGACGCCGGCCTCAGGACGTAGCGGCGGGTCGGCGGCCCCGGCCGCCGTGGCACGGAAGGCACGCTCTACCCACGCCAAGCCAATCGCGCCGACGGCCAGGTCCGTCACCAGGCGTCCGAAGAACACGCCCCGCAGTCCGGCCAGCCACGCGCCGAGGAACGACAGCGGGATCAGGAACCCGACGACCCGCAGGGCGTTGAGCAGCGAGGCAGAGACGGGCCGGTGCAGGCCCGTGAGGAAGAACGTGCAGTAGCGGTGCACCTCCATCATTCCGTAGCCGAACGAGATGATGCGGATGTAGGCGACCAGGGTGGCGATGACTTTGGGGTCGTCGCTGAAGGCTCCCGCGAGCGGCCGCGCGCCCAGGAAGAACGCCACGGCCACGGCGCCGCCGTAGAACAGGGCGAAGCGGGTGGACGCGGCTTTGGCCTCGCGGACGCGGTCCATGCGCCTTGCCCCGTAGTTCTGGCTGATGAACGGCGTGAGGGAGATCCCCAGCGCCATGGGGATGACGAAGGCGAACATTTCGATGCGCCCCGCCGCTCCGCTGGCCGCGACCGCCTCGTTGCCGAACTCGCTCAGGATGCGTGTGATGACCCCGGCCGAGATGGGCATCAGGATCAGGCTGAGGATGCTGGGCACCCCGAAGCCTAGAATCCGCTGGAATGAGGCGAGGTAGTCGCTGAATGGCCATTTCCGGAAGACGAGCAGCCGATGCTTTCGCAGGAGCAGGAGAAGCAGCCACGCGGTCGAGACCCCCTGCGCGATCACGGTGGCCAGCGCTGCTCCCCGTATTCCCATCGCCGGGAAGCCGAAGTATCCGAAGATCATGACCGGGTCGAGCACGAGGTTCAGCCCGGCGCCCAGCATCATGAACCGGCTCGCCGCCTTGGAATCGCCCGCGGAGAGGAGGATTCCGTTCCCCAGCATCGGGAGCGACATGGAGACTGCGCCCACGTACCACGTGCGCATGTACTCGCCGACCAGCGGGAGTGTGGCCGCGTCCGCGCCCAGCCGGCGGAACAGGGGGCCGATGGTCAGGTACCCTCCCACCGACATCACGGCCGTCACCACCAGCGTCAGAGCCATGCCGTGCGTCACCAGCCGCGCCGCGTCTGCATCGTCGTGCCGGCCGATTGCGTGCGACACCAGCGTCGTCACCCCTACCCCGATTCCCCGGGCCACGCACGACAGCAGCATGACCACCGGAAAGGTGAAGCCCATCGCGGCCAGGGGCAACGTCCCCAGCTTCGCCACGAACCACGTGTCGGTGAGGTTGTAGGCATTCATCGCGAAGGTTCCGGCCAGCATGGGAAACGCCATGCCGAACAGCGTGCGCCGGACGCTCTGCTGGACGAGGACGGACACGAACGGTCGCCTTCCGTGGGATTCTGGGGCCGCCCTGACTTTGCCCGGCCCCGATTGTATGGCCGCAGGAAGGAGGAGTCAAAGGCGGGTGGGCCCGCCGCGCGGGGTGTGGAGCGGTGCGAGGCGGCTCCGGCAGGGCTTCTGGCAGGTCACTCGCAGCGGATTTCGACCACCCCGCAGGAGAGCGGGGGCAGGGTGAATCGCAGCGTCGAGCCGTCCTGCTGCACGGTGCCGGGTTGGGGCTTGACTGCGTCGCGGGCCTCGAGGGTGTTGCGGGCGTCCAGCGCGCCGGGCGCCACCAACTGAAGCGTGGCCTTGCCTGCCGAGGCGCCCGCTACCTTCAGGGTCACCGGCACGGCTGCGTCGGACGGGTTCACCGCCTTGAGGCGCAGCGTCTTGCCGTCGTCAGACCGCGTCGCGACCGCGTTCAGCGGCCCCCCATCGCCCTCCAGGGCAATCCGCTGCGGAGCGTAGTGATCGCGCCAGAGTTTCATGACGACGTAGTTGGGCGCCGGGAACCACGTGCGGTGGTCGAAGTTCACGAAGGCGTTGTCCCAGGCGGTGGCCGAAACGTGGCGGAGGAAGAGAGCCGGCCCGCCGATCTCCAGCACGTCGCCGCAGCGTTCGAAGGCGTTGAGCAGGCCGCCGCAGTAGAGGCCGGTCCGCCAGTCGGTGCTCTGGGCGTTCCACTCGGAGACGTAGATCTTGAGCTTCGGGTTCTTCGAGGCGGCGATCAGTTCGCCCGTCTTGCGGAAGAACCGTTCGTAGGCCAGCGGGCCGTCCGCGTAGCGGTTGGGGTTCTCGTAGTGGTGGATGCTGAGGTAGTCAATCTTGTCGCCGCACCGCTCGATGAGCACGCGGTTCCAGGCCAGGCCGTTGCCGCCGTCGCCGTAGCCGGCGCTGCCGCAGGCGGCGAGCCGGATCGAGGGGTCGGCCTTGCGCATCGCCGGGGCGAAGCGGTTCACCCACTCGGCGTAGGTCTCGGCGCCCATGGCCCAGGTCTCGTTGTCAATCTCCCAGTACTTGACGCGGTAGGGCTCGGGGTGGCCGTTGGCCGCGCGCACCTTGCCCCACTTGGAGTCGGCGGGGCCGTTGCAGTATTCGATCCAGTCGAGGGCCTCCTGGAGGAAGTCGTTGCCCACGACGCCTCGGTTCCATTGGGGCGTGCCGATGTTGATGACCACAAGCGGCTCGGCCCCGACGCGGCGGCACATGGCCACGAACTCATTGGTGCCGAAGGAATTGACGTCCCTGTCGTCCCAGATGTTGATCGGGTGCGGCCCGCGCTTGTGTTGCGGCCCGATGCCGTCCTTCCAGCGGTAGGGCGAGGCGAAGCAGCCGCCGGGCCAGCGGATGACGGGCGGCCGCAGCTCGGCGATGGCCTGGAGGAGGTCGGGGCGATAGCCGCCGGCCTGCCGCCACGACTCGGGCATCAGGCTCACCTGGTCGAGCCACACCTTGCTCGGCCCGCGTACGCCGATCTGAAGCTCGGCGTTGTCGGCCGAGGCCGAGGGCTTCAGCTCGAGGGGGAACTCGCGCCACGCCGGGGTGGGCGCGGGCAGGGATTGCTCGGCCAGCACCTTGCCGTCGGCCGCCAGACGCACGGCCAGCCCGCCGGCGGCGTCGCCGCGAGCCCAGAGGGAGCCGCGGTAGACCTCGCCCGCGCGAATGGCCATCGGCTGCTGCGCCAGCCCGCCGAGTCCCTCGGTCACTTCGATCTGCCGGCACCGGGCGCCGTTCAGGGGGTTGTCGGTCACCACCGGCGCTCGCGCGGCGCCGAACGGGCGCCACGCGGGCGCGATGCCGGCGTCCTGCTTCGGCAGCGGCGGGAGCCCCTCGTGGAGCACTTTGCCGTCGAGCGACGTGACCCTGAAGTTCCGGAACTGCGCCTGCGTTTGCCACGTGCCCACGCCGGCCCGCCCTCGGGTGGGCCCCTTGCCGTCGTCGGTGTAGTCAATGGCCGGTTGGTCGTCGAGCCAGAACTGCACGCGCCGGCCTTCGCAGCGGGCGCGGATGCGGTACCAGCGGCCGGTCTCGATCCGGCCGTCCAGGCGGCGCGTGACGGGGCTCCAGCGGCCTTGGCCCCTGACCCCGCGCTCGAGCGCGTGGCCCACGTTGCCCCAGCCGCCGAAGTTGGCCCAGTAGAACTCCCGGTCGTTCAGCGCCCGCACGAGGATGAGGAACCCCTCGTCGCCGCCGGTCTTTCGGGCCTCGACGGTGAACTCGTAGTCCGCCCACTGGGGGTCGCCGAAGACCAGCCGCACGTTGTCCCCGCCGCCCTCCTGCGCGAGGCAGCCCTCCTGCTGCGACCAGTGGGCGCCGCCTCCGCCGCCCTCGAAGCTCCGGTCCCACACCAGGTCGCCCCACAGCCCGCCGTTGCACGAGTGGTAGATGTGCTCGAGGAAATGGCCGTAGACCTTCTCATCAATCCGGTTCAGCGCGCGGTCGGCCTGGAGGGTGAGCGCGACCTCGCCCGCGGAGGCGCCCGCGGTCGCCAGGAGCAAGAGGACCAGGAGCACTCGACTCATCATCGGGTTCCTTCTAGTTGGGGGGGGCGTAGCAGGGCCGCCCTCATCTTGCTTCGCCCAATCTGGAGGCAGGCGTGAGCATCCACGCTTCTCCCTTCCGCTGACTTCATACATATCATCAACGGCGGAGGCGGTCAAGTGCCGGAGGCTTCACGGGGTGTGGCCCCCAACCCTGTTGCGGTGGTCTTGGACGAGCGAGACGCTTCTCGCTACGCGGGAGCCCGCCGCCAGATTCGCGGCCGGAGCAGTAACTGACGGCGGGAGGCTCGGCACCGACCGCGCGTTGACCGCGCCAACTGCTCCGCGGGGCACGGGCACGGGCGTCCATACTTGCTCACCCTGAGGGGGAGAAAGTGAGCAAGTATGGGTGGAAGGGCGAAAACCGGCGATTCTCGCGTTTCCGGGCATACGGCGCCCGTCCCGGCGATGAGCAGGTATGGGTAGAAGGCCGAGAATCGCCGATTGGCGGGCAACCTGTGCCAACGCCCGTGTGGGCACAACCGGGGCGACCCGAACCTGGCCGCCCTTATGTGATGGACAACCTGGCCCCGGCGCGCAAAGCCCATCGTGCACAACGCAGATATTACTCCGGCCGCGAATCAGTTTGCAGGGGCCGGAGCCACGCTGCGTCGGGCAAGGCTTCAAGTGTAGCCGCAAGCGTCCCGCTTGCGGTGGTTTTCGACAAGCGAGACGCTTGTCGCTACCCAGGAGAGTGCAAACAGATTCGCGGCCGGAGTAGTATGACCCCGGGGGCCGCCGGGTCGTGCGGCGTGCTTGCAGCCAGGGAGGCGCTCGGCTAGGATGGGGCGGCAGGGGCATTCGATGAATGGATGGGTGGACGAGTGGATGGGTGTCAGGCAATCATCCAATCATCCAGTCATCCCCTTTGCAGAAGGAAGCACCGCATGGCAGAGAACGTGGTCAAGCTCAGCGAGCATCTCTCGGTCTGGCGCGGGCACATCAATGTGGGCATCATCCGCGATGGGGAGAAGGCGCTGCTATTCGATCTGGGCGACGGCTCGGTGCTGCCGGCGCTGAAGGAACTCGGCGTCAAGACGGTGGACACGGTGCTGCTGTCGCATCATCACCGCGACCAGGTGTGCGGGTTCGCACTGCTCGACAAGGGCGTGCGCATCGGGGCGCCGGAGGCGGAGGTGCCTCATCTGGCGAAGGTGGATGCCTATTGGGCCGACCGAAAGAGCCGCTGGGGGCTGATTGACTTCCACCCCTTCCGCCATGTGCTGGCCGAGCCAATCCGGGTGGACGCCACGTGTAGGGACGGCGAGTCGTTCGCGTGGGGCCCCGCGCGGATCACGATGCTGGCGACGCCCGGCCACACCGACGGCTCAGCGACCTACCTCGTGGATGTTGACGGCCTCCGCGCCGCGTTCGTGGGCGACGCGATCTACGACGAGGGACAGGTCTACGACCTCCACAGCATGCAGAAGGGCAACAAGTTCGTCTGCGACTACCACGGCTTCATGGACACCCGCCCGGCGCTCCTCGCCGGCCTCAACCGCGTGAAGGACGCGAAGCCAAGCATTCTCATCCCCTCGCACGGCAACCTGATGCGCGACCCGGCGAAAGCGATTGACTTGCTGGCGCAACGGCTTGACAAGTGCTACGACCGCTACGTGGCCGTCTCGGCCCTCCGCCACTACTTCCCCAAGATGTTCGAGGCCTACGACGGCCGGCCCGGCCACATGCCCATCCGCAAGGGCAAAGAGGCGCCCGCCTGCCTCCGCCACCTCGACACCACGTGGATGATCGTGTCGAAAGACAAGGCGGCCTTCGTGATTGACGTGTGCAACGCCAACACCGCCAAACGCATCCAGCAGATGGTGGAGAAGGGCGACGTCCGTTGGATCGAGGCCATCTGGATCACGCACTACCACTACGACCACATGGAGGGCATCCCCGACCTGGTGAAGGCCTACAACTGCCCCGTGATCACCGACACCCACGTGGCCGACGTGGTGTCGAACCCCCTCGGCTGGCGGCTCACGTGCCTCTCGCCGATCCAGGTCAAGGTGGACCACCCGACGAAGGACGGCGAGAGCTGGCAGTGGCGCGAGTTCAAGATGACCGCCTACCACTTCCCTGGGCAGACGCTCTACCACAGCGGCCTGCTCGTCGAGGGCGAGGGCCTGCGGATGCTCTTCGTGGGCGACTCCTACACGATGTCGGGCATTGACGACTACTGCGCCCACAACCGCAACTGGCTGGGCAAGGGCCTCGGGTTCGACCACTGCCTGGAGCTGACGGCCCGGCTCAAGCCCACCCACATCTTCAACGAGCACGTGGACCCCGCCTTCGATTTCACCGACGAAGAGATCGCCTTCATGCGGGCGAACCTGGCCGAGCGCGAGAAGCTCTTCGGCGAGATCGTGCCGTGGGACCACGCGAACTACGGCATGGACGAGCCGTGGTGCCGCTGCTTCCCCTATGAGCAGAAGGTGGCGGGCGGGACGTCCCCGTCCCGCGAGATTCCCCTCTCCGTCATCTTCACCAACCACTCGGCCGCGGCGTGCGAGGCGGCCTGCCGCGCCGTGTTGCCCACGGCGTGGGGCGGCGGGGCCACCGACTGGTCGAAGGCCACGATTCAGCCGAAGGCCGACGGCGAGGTGAAGCTGACCCTCCGCATGCCGCTCGGCGCCAAGCCCGGCCGTCACATCATCCCGGTGGATGTGAAGTACGGCGCGCGGGACCTGCCGCAATTCGCCGAGGCGGTGGTGGAGGTGGGATGAGCGGGGTCACGCCTTGGCCGCGGGAAGGGACATCTTCACCAGCCAGCCGATGACGCCCAGGCCCGCGACGAACACCACGGCGAACATCGCGAAGCTGCTCCACTCGGGGTGCGCCGGCACGTCGGAGAGCGAGAACACGGGCGCCAGGGCCGCCCGGCGCAGCGCGTCGCGCGTCAGAGCCCACGCCAGCAGCCCGGCGAATTGCACGCCCGCCACCGCCAGCGGCGCTCCCAGGCCGCCGCCACGCCAGGCCAGCACGCCGGCGGGGATCACGGCCAGGAACGCGATGGTCGCGGCCCACCACAGCGCCCCTCCGCCCTCCGTGGCCATCAATTGCGCCCGCTGCGCGGCCGGCAGCGACGCCATGAGCCAGAGCCAGAACACCAGTTGCACGCCCAGCAGGGGGAGCGCGACACCCAACCCCTCGCGCCGCCCCGCCGCGGGCAGCAGGCCCGTCTGAGCGAGGATGGCCGCGATCAGCCCGCCCGTCGCCACGAAACCCGACAGGGCGAAGGCCACGCGCGGCACGAGCGCAGGGTCGCCGGTGAACAGGCGGTTCATCCCCCGCGCCCACGCGGCTTGCCAGGTCTCGGGGCTCTGGGCGAGGGTGGCGTTGCTCGACAGGATCACCGCTGCCTTGGCCAGCACGAGGAGCGCGAGCGCGGGGAGCACGAGGCCCAATGGCTTCCCCTCCGCCTGGCGATGCCAGCCGAACCACAGCAGCGCGAACGCCGCGAGCAGGAGACCCAGCATCCCCAGCCACCACCAGCCGAGCAGGATGTTAGCCGTGTAGAAGAACTGGCCGTAGAGCACCTGCACGAAGAGCAGGGGGGCGATGCCCAGCGTCATCGCCATCGAGAGGAAGAACGGCAGGAACGGGGTCAGGCGGCGGCTCAGCTCGGCCAGGTCGGGGTTTGCCCTGGCCCGCCGCGCGTTGGCCAGCAGCAGCGCCGTGCCGCCCACGACGCCGCCGAGAAACGTCCAGTGCAGGGCCAGCGTGAGGGCCATCAGCGCCTGCGCGAGCCACGGCGGGGCCGGCAGGCCGAGCATGTCGTACGAGGGGATCAGGTTCGCGCTCAAAGGGTTCCCCCTCTCAACCTCCCGCGGGTTTGAAACCCGCGGGAGGCTTTCATCATTTTCTCAACGACACCAGGTAGTCGGCCAGGGCCTCCTTCTCGGCGTCGGTGCCGGGGAAGGGGGGCATCGAGAGCTTCACCTCGTGCATGCGGTCGAGCAGGTGGCGGATCGTCTCGCGCGACCAGCTCCGCACGAGCGGCCGCACCGCGTTGTAGCCGTCCACCGAGTGGCAGCGGAGACACGCCGCGCGGTACACGGCCTCGCCCTGCCCGAGGGTGTCGAGCTGGCCATATGCCTTGCCCGGCGGGAGCGCCCAGGGGCAGGACGCCACGACGCCCTGGGCGCGCGTCCGCGTGATGTTGCCCCGCCGGTCGAGCGTTGCGGCGGTCTCGGCGGTCACGCCCGTCGAATACATGAAGCCTTCGATGATGTAGGGCCGCCGCAGCCCCTCGCGCACGAACTCGAAGGCGCCGTAGGCCACGAAGGCCACGAGCACGGTGACGAGGGCCTGCACGGAGGAGACGGCATGGTCGCGCCGCCAGGCGGCGAGCGCGGCCCCGAGCCACAGGATGGCGAGGCTGGCCGCTCCGAAGCCCCCGAAGATCAGCATCGCCGGCCCGGCGCCCAGCACCACCTGCTGCGCGCGCTCGGGGATCACGGCGAACGCCCAGCCGAGCAGGGGGAAGATGAGGACGGCGGGCAGAATCATCCGGTAGGCCAGGCCCACCACCCGCTCGCGCACGCGGGCGTCGGCGCCCCGGACGAAGGCGGCCAGCGCCACGGCCCCCGCGCCGGCGAGCGCGAACGCAGCCAGCGCGCGGACCAGGGTGGTGGGGACGTACGACGGGTTGAGGAGCGCCTTCCACACCGCCCCGGGCGCGTGCGGCGCCCAGCCGCCCGGCGTGAGCATGAAGCTCAGGATCGCGTTGATGATGACAAGCGTGAGCAGCGAGGCGCCGGCGAACACCCAGCCGATGCGGTTGTGCACCTCGGCCCGCACGCGGCCCCACGTGAAGAAGTAGAGGAAGATCGAGACGACTTCGATCAGGAATAGCACCCACTCGGCCGCCCAGTCCC
This sequence comes from Planctomycetota bacterium, assembly GCA_035384565.1. Lineage (NCBI taxonomy): Bacteria > Pseudomonadati > Planctomycetota > Planctomycetota bacterium. Next base: position 26,550 of record DAOOIT010000039.1, read on the forward strand.
ACACGAACTGGTGGATGAGCACGCTGATGGCCCTGGGACTGACGAGGGCCACGGTGAACCAGATGCCGGCGCCCGTCACGGTGCCCAGCACGTAGGGCACGAGCAGGATGAGCAGGGCATACTTCTTGAGGAAGGCGAGGGTGGCCTCGTCGCCCTCGCGGATGGCGCGGCGTTCGGCCAGGGCCACGAAGAAGCCCGACCCCACGGAGAAGTGGGCGATGAAGGCGTGGAAGATCGCCACCTTGGCGATCAGCAGGCTGCCGCCGAGCAGCGGCACGTCGAAGATCGGGTACTCCACGGCGGCCTCTCCGTTGCTTCGCCCGATGGCCGAGAAGCTGCCCCCGGCTCACAGGAGGTCGCGGTCGCAGGGCAGCCGCTCGAGGTCGGGCCGCCGCAGGATCTCGGCGAGGACGATGCCCCGGCGCAGGTCTGCGGCCGTGGGCCGACCGCCGAGGACGGGAATCGGCAGCGGCGCCGTCGGCAGCGCCACCGGCTCGGCCTGGGCCGGCGGGCCGGGCTCTTGCGTGGTTTCGGGTGCCTGGGCCGGAAGCACGGCATGGGTCGGCGCCGGCCGAGCGCGCCGCGGCGGCTTGGGCGGCGGGACCTGGATCGCTGGGCCAGCCGTCGGCGGTGCGGTGACTCCAGGCCCGCGGTAGGCTGCGGCCGGGACGGCGGGCTTGGGCTCAGGCTTGGGTGCGGGCAGCGGCGGGGCCGGGCGACGCGGCGGAGGCGGCGCGGGTCGCTCGACCTTGATGCCGAGGCTCTCGAGGTAGCGCGCGATGTCGTCGGGCCCGGCCACGTGCACCTGTTCGCCTTCCGCCGCCTCGTCCTCGGCCGGCTCCTCGCCTTCGGGCCCAGCCTGGCGGCGCGCCTGCTCGGCGCGCCGCTTGGCCATGGCCTGGAGGATGTTCGGCAGGATAAAGAACAGGAACAGCACGATGAGCCAGACGATGAGGCGTTCCATGCTTCCCTCTCCCCCGCGGAGGGGGCGCGGGGGCCGCGCTACTGGGTGCCCTGGGTGCCGCCTTCGGGCGTGCCGCCGATGGCCTGGCGCATCGCGGTGTCGGCCTGGATGTTGCGCAGGCGATAGTAGTCCATGATGCCGAGGTTCCCGCTGCGGAACGATTCGGCGATGGCCAGGGGAATCTCGGCCTCGGCGGCCACGACCTTGGCGCGCATCTCCTGGGTGCGGGCTTTCATCTCCTGCTCCTGGGCGAGGGCCAGGGCCTTGCGCTCCTCGGCCTTGGCCTGGGCCACCTTCTTGTCGGCCTCGGCCTGGTCGGTCTGGAGCCGGGCGCCGATGTTCTGCCCGATGTCCACGTCGGCGATGTCAATCGAGAGAATCTCGAAGGCGGTGCCGGCATCGAGGCCCTTCGAGAGCACGACCTTGGAGATGCGGTCGGGGTTCTCGAGCACCTCCTTGTGCGAGGCCGAGGAGCCGATGGTGGTGACGATGCCCTCGCCCACGCGGGCGATGATGGTCTCTTCGGTGGCGCCGCCGATGAGGCGGTCTATGTTCGCCCGCACGGTGACGCGGGCCTTGGCCTTCACCTCGATGCCGTCCTTGGCCACGCCGGCCACGGTGTCCTTGCCGGCGGAGGCCCGGGGGCAGTCAATCACCTTGGGGTTGACCGAGGTGGCCACGGCCTCCTCGACGTCGCGGCCCGCGAGGTCAATGGCCGCGGCGCGCTGGAAGTCGAGCGGGATGCCTGCCCGTTTGGCCGAGATGAGGGCGTTGACCACCTTCTCGACGCGGCCGCGGGCCAGATAGTGGGCCTGGAGGGGGCCGAGGGTGACGTCGAGCCCCGCCTTGTGGGCCGCCACGAGGGCGTTGGTCACCACGCTGACGTCGCCGTTGGCGAGCTGGAACGATTCGAGGTCGCGGCTCTCGAGCCGCAGGCCGGCCTTGTGCGCCATGATGAGGGAGCGCACGACGATCGGCAGATACTTCTCGCCCACGCCGCGGCCGCCCAGGGCCAGGTAGTGCGCCTCGAGGCCCCGCACGGGCAGCTCGATGCCCGCCTGCTTGGCGGTGATGCGCTGCTCGACGACGAGGGCCGAGTTCACGCGGCGGAACTTCATGCCGATCAGCTCGATGAACGACACCCGCGCGCCGGCGGCGAAGGCCTGGATCCACAGGTTGAAGAAGCTGATGATCACGGCCAGCAGCACCAGCAGCACCAGGATGCCGATGGCGATGGGGATCCACAGGAGCCCCAATCCTTCGGACGGCCCGGCCTGGGCCAGCAGCAAGGCACCCACGGGCGTTGCAAGGCTCGGCGTCGGCAGCATGGCCTCTCTCCTTCTCCCGCTGGGGGGTTTACACCTGCACTCTGCGGACCACCACGCGGTTGCCCTCGACGGCGATCACCCGGATGCGCGCCCCGGCGTCTACCAGCGCGCCCTCGCTCACCACGTCCACCCGCCGGCCCTGGATCAGCGCCACGCCGGCCGGCCGAAGCTCCGACTGGGCCACCCCCTCCAGCCCCACGAGCGGCGACAGCTCCTTCTCCACGGTGCCGCCCTCGGGCGTGAGCGCGGCGGTCTCGCTGGCCGCCGGGGGCTCCGGCGCGCCCTCGTCGCTCGGGTGCCGCAGCACGAGGCCGCGGCCCCACGACGTGCGCGGGATGTACTTCAGCCCGAAATACAGGATGGCGATGCTGGCGGCGGGCGCCACGATGGCCATGGCGATGGCGCCCCCGGGCCTCTGCGGATCGTACACGCCCCAGATGCTGAAGGCGAAGCACACGATGGCGCCCACGGTGAGCACGCCGAACGACGGGAGGAACACCTCGAGCACCACGAGGAGCACCCCGACGGCGAACAACACGATGGCGAACCCGAGCGACAAGGGGGCTCCTCCGGCATCAGACGGCCCGACGCACCACCACGCGGTTGCCCTGCACGGCGGCGATCTCCACCGGCTCGCCCGCGGCGATGAAGTCGCCCTCGGTCACCACGTCCAGCGGCTCGCCGCCGAACTCGGCGCGGCCGGCCGGCCGCAGCACGCTCAGCGCCTTGCCCCGTTTGCCCAGCAGCTCGCGCGCGCGGCGTTCCTCCTCGGCCGGCGAGGGGGGCGGCGACACCGACTCGGTCACCGCGGTGGGCGCCGTGGAGGGCGGCGGCGCCGCAAGGATCATCTTACCCAGGTACGGCGCGCGATGCAAGTAGCGGCCCAGCAGCAGGGCGCCGATGAACACCACCGCCGCCGCCAGGCCCATCTGCGCGATGCTCGAGCGGAAATCCACCCATTCCCCCGGTGTCGCCGGGATGGTGAATCCCTGGAACGACAGCAGCACGCTCACGAGCATCAGCGCCAGGCCCGACACGCCCAGCACGCCGAACCCGGGGGTCACGAAGAGCTCGATGGCCAGCAGCACGAGGCCCACGAAGAAGAGCAGGATCTCCCAGACCTCGGCCAGCCCCGCCGCGTACTTGCCGAAGAAGAACAGCGCGATGAACGCCAGCCCGATCAGGGCGAAGAGGCCCGACGTGCTGCCCTGCGTCTTCAGCTCGATCAGGATGCCCAGCACGCCCAGGCTCAGGAGGAACGGCCCCACCAGGTCGAGCCAGCGTACGAGCTTCTCCGACCAGGTCCACTCGAGCGTGACCACCTCGCGGCCGGCGAGGCCATAGAAGCTGAGCAGCTCCTCGCGGCTCCGGATCGTGGCGCTCGAGAAGCCGAAGTGTCTGCCTTGCTTCTCGTTCATCGTGAGCAGCTTGCCGCTCTCCAGCACCTTCCGGGCGCTGCGCGGGTCCTTGTAGCGGGCGAACTGCTCGGGCGAGCGGAGCAGGTTCTGGTAGTCGTTGGCCGTGAAGTATTCGAACTTGCCGTCGAGGGTTTCCAGCTCGTAGACCTCGGTGCCGAGGGTGACCATGGCCTCGACCAGGGCGCCGGGGTACTTGCCCTCGCAGAAGTTGAGGAAGCGCGCGCGGAGGTACGAGTCGATCTTCTCCGAGCGCAGCATCTCGCCCGACGTGCCCTCCACCACCGCCGAGTCGCCCAGGACCGAGCTCTCCTGCATGACGATCTCGGAACAGGACACGGAGATGAGGGCGCCGGCCGAGATCGCCTCGCGGTTCACCCAGGCCACGGTGGGGCACGCGGTGAAGGCGAAGATGAGGTCGGCGATCTGGAGGGCGGGGTGCAGCGCGCCGCCCAGGGTGTCCATCTCGAACACCACGAGCGCCGGGTTCATGCCCCTGGCCGTGGCCAGGCGGCGGCGCACCGAGTAGAGCATGCCCTCGCCCACCATGCTGTCGAGCTTGATGAAGACCACCTTGTCGCCGCCCGGCGCGGGCTTAGCGCGGGGCTTGGGGCGGGCCTCGTCGCCCGTCGCCGGCGCGGCGCGGGCCATGGGCTCGCCCTTGGGCCTGAAGGCGAGGAGACTCGGCAGGGCCACGCCCAGGCGGGCGGCCGCCTCTTCGGCGCTCTTGAGCGTGCCGCCCGAGAGGCCGAGGCGCTCGAGGTCGGCCGCGCCCAGCTTCGGCGGCGCGTGGGGGGCCGCCAGCCGCTCGCTGCGCACGATGGGGCTGGGCGGCGCGGCCTGGAGCTTGCGGAAATCCTCGGCCAGGTAGAAGGCGGGCTGGCTCTCGCGGCCCTCGAAGGCTACGGCATATACCTCGAGCGACGGGTCCGCGAGGGCCTGGTAGAAGGCGCGCAGGCGCGGCCTCCGGGCGCTGAAGGTCTCCAGCGCATCGGCCAGCTTCTTGCGGTCGGCCTCCGAGGCGGCGGGCGTGAAGGCCTCCGGGGCCAGCGGCACGAGGCGACCCTTCTCGGTGGCGAACAGCCTGTCGCAGGCCAGGGCCACCAGCGTGTCAGAGGCTGACCCCGGCTCGCGCACCAGGGCGGCCGTCTCGATGCTCTGCTTGTGCAGCGCCTCGACGGTGTTCGCAATGGCAAGAGCCGGCCCCACGGCGCCGGCCTGGGTCTGAAGCTCCAGCACGATGAGCGAGGGCGCCGCCGTGCGCATCGCCTCGGCCAGCCGCTGGTGGAACGACTCGACGAGGAACTCGTCGAGACGGCCCTGGAGCGGGATGTGCGCGGCCTTGCGCCCCTCGGGCGCGTCGGCGGCCCCCGATGCGTTCAACGCCGCGGCGGCACAGGCCAGCCAACACAGCAAGCGGGTCATGCGGGCGTCTCTGGGCGTCATTCGTCTCTTCACCCCTGCTCTAAGACTATCAGCTTGATCCGGGCGAGTCAAGCGCGCTTGCCAACCGAGCCTGCGCATGGTAGCGTGGGCACCGGAGGTGGGAGGACGTCCCGGTGCGCCGAGGGGCGATGACTGTGCGAATCCCGTTCTCTCCTTCGGTCTACGAGCACGCGGCCGCGCTGATCGGGCGGACGCCGTGGGAGGTGTCGCGTGATGCGGACCTGCTTTTCGCCGCGCACCGGGCCGCCTGGCGCGAGTACCGCCACTCGCCCGTCGTGGTGGGCATTGACCTCTACAACCTGGAGGCGGAGGCCTATGGCGGGCGCGTGGTGGAGCCCGGGGGCAACGGCATCCCGGCGATTGCCGAGCCGCTGGTGAACTCGCTCGACGCCGCGCGGCGCCTGCGGCCCCTGGACCCGCGACGCGACGGGCGCATCCCGATGGTGCTCGGCGTCGGCCGGCGCCTCGCACGCGAGTTGCCCGAGGCCGACGTGCGCATCCCCGTCAGCGGCCCCTTCTCCATCGCCGTCAGCCTGCGCGGCGTCAGCGGGCTGCTGGAGGATGTCGCATTGGAGCCGAGCGCGACGCGGGAATGGCTGCTCTGGCTCGCCGAGAACCAGGCGGCCTTCTGCGAGGCCGTGGCCGAGGCGGGGCTCGACGTGGCGTTCTTCGAATCCGCCGCCGCCCCTCCCCTGCTCTCGCCGCGGCAGTTCCGCGAGGTCGAGTTGCCCGCTCTCGGACGGGCGATGGCGATTGCGGCGGACATTGCCGGCCACCCCGTGCCGTGCGTGATCGGCGGCGACACCGAGCCGATCCTCGGCGACATCCTGGCCACGGGCACGGGCTACGTCATCTGCCCGGCCGAGACGGACCAGGCGGCCTTCGTCGCCCGTTCGGCGAGCCATCCGCACGTCAAGGTGCGCATCAACCTCGACCCGCACACGGTTGCACACGGGAGCCAGGCGGAGATTGTGCGCGAGGTGGACCGCATTCTCGCCCTCGCGGCCACGCGCCCCAACTGTTTGCTGGGCACGGGCGCCCTGCCCTATGAGACGCCGCCCGCCAACGTCAAGCTCATCCGCGACTACGTCGCTTGACTTTCCATCCCGTGGCTGGTTTGATCGCCAAGGGTGATCTCCGCCACCGGGCATTGAGGGGCAGGCATGCGCGCTATCGCCGGCATACTCGCTGCCATCGCCGCTGCCGCACTCGGCGCCGAGCCGAAGGACGCCTGGGGCGTGAAGGGGCAGGTGCCGCTGAAGCTCGAGGCGCTGTTCGACAACGACGCCATCGCCGACGCCCAACGCCGCTCCGACGGCAACTTCGATTGCCCCGACCACGCGGCCGATATCCCCGGCTCCGTCTTCCCCGCCGAGAACCTGCCCGCCACGGGCAGCAAGTTCTCCTTCGACGGCGTGCACTTTCTCTTCCCGAGCAAGGAGCGGGGCGACTTCAACAACGTGTCGTGCAACGGCCAGCGGCTCGAGGTGCCGCCGGGGCGCTACACGGCGCTCCACCTCGTCGGCGCCTCCGAGAACGGCAGCTTCCGCGACGTGTTGTCGCTGGCCTACAAGGAAGGCCCGGCCGAAGCCGAGCTGGCGCTCCGCGACTGGTGCCAGAAGCCGGCCGAAGGCGACCGCGTGGCCTTCGAGGCGCCCTGCCGCTACACCTGGTCGAGCGAACGGCGCACGATGGTGCGCGAGGAGACGGCGCCCCGCCTGTGGCTCGTGCGGGTCGGCCTCGACCCCAAGAAGACCCTCGAGGCCCTGTCGCTGCCCTACAACCGGCGAATGCACGTCTTCGCCGCTACGCTCGAGGCCGCCGAGTGGACGGAGGAGCAGGCAGCGTATGCGCGGGACGCGGCAGAGCACTACGCGGCGCTCGACCGCCGCACAACGGTGTCCGCCGACAACGTGCTCCGCCAGTTCGCCGCCCTCGGCGACCAGATTGACCAGCGCATGGCTCTGGGCGGCCCGCTGGTCCGCCAGCTCGGGTGGCTCCGCACCCAGGTGGCCCACTGGCAGCACCGCCTGGCCGACGTCTACTCCTTCTTTGGCGCCGCCACGCAGGCCACGCGCGCGCTCCAGGGCCTCAGCAACGACTTCCGCGCCCTCACGGCCGGCAACGACCCTTTCCGCGACCGCCGCGGCACGATCCTGCGCTCCTATCGCTCCGAAGCCGACGGCTCGCTCCAGAGCTACTCGCTCGGCGTGCCGGGCGACTACCGGGCCGACAAGCCCTTCCCCCTGCTCGTCACCCTCCACGGCCACGGCTGGTACGCGCCCTTCCAGGGCCACCCCGCCCGCGTGGACAACGGGGTGCTCACCCTGGCACCCCACGGGCGCGGCAGCCAGGACTACATGCTCCTGGCCGAGGACGACGTGCTGGCGGCGATTGACGACGTGGTGCGCGACTACTGGGTGGACCTCGGCCGCATCGTGGTCGAGGGCCACTCGATGGGCGGCACCGGCTCGTGGCACCTCGGCGTGCATCATCCGGGTCGTTTCGCGGCCATCGCGCCCGTGTGCGGCAACGCCGACCGGCGGGCGTGGGACGCCTGGAAGCCGCAGCGCCGCCGCGTGCGCTACGAGATGCCGCCCCGCTTCGCCGAGCTGCGCCACTGGCTGCTCGACAGCATCGAGCCCGTGGCCTACGCCGGCAACCTGCTCAACTTGCCCGCCCTCGCCGCCCACGGCGCGATGGACGACGTGGTGCCCGCGGCCAACTCGCGGAACATGGCCGAGGCGGCGGCGAAGCTCGGCTGCCCCGTGCAGTACCACGAGTTCCCCACCGTGCGCCACTGGGGCTTTCCCAACGACTTCTATGCGAAGCGCTGGGACTGGATGCTGGCCCAGCGGCGCGAGCCCGCCCCCGAGCGCGTGCGCTACAGGACGGCCCGCCTGCGGCACGACGGCGCCTACTGGGTGCGCATCCTGCGCTTCGCCGAGCCGCTCCAGTTCGCCGAGATAGACGCCCGCCACCTCGGCGACGGCCGCTTCGAGGTCGCCACCTCCAACATCGCCGCCTTCTCCCTCTCCAACCTCCCGCAGGTTCCAAACCTGCGGGAGGTCAGGGTGGATGGGCAGGAGGTGCGGGTGAAGGGCCATGAGGCCACGCTCGTTCGCTCCGCCCGCGGCAAGTGGTCCGCTGGCGAACTTCCCCGCGGCCTGGCGAAGCACAAGGGCCTGGAAGGCCCAGTCGCCGACGCCTTCCTCGGCAGCTTCCTCCTCGTGCGCGGCACCACGTCGCCCGACCCCTGGGAGCGCGAGGTCATCGCCCGCGAGGTCGAGGCCAAGGCCCGCGACTGGGAGCGCCTCTATCACTGCCGCCCCCGCGTGAAGGACGACACGGCGGTGACCGACGCCGACGTGGCCGCGCACCACCTCGTCCTCTACGGGGGCCCCACAGCGAATGCCCTCGCTGCCAAAGTCGCCCCCAAGCTCCCCCTCAACCTCCCGCAGGTTGGCAACCTGCGGGAGGTTAGGGTGGGTAACAAGACCTTCAAGGGCGACGACGTGGGCGTGAAGCTCTGCTACCCGAATCCCCTCAACCCCGAGCGCTACGTGGTCATCTTCGCCGGCCTCTCCCCCAGCGCGCTCGACCAGATCAACAACCGCTTCGGCAACTGGCTCGGCTGGGGACCCTACGACAACTACGACTGGTTCGACTACGGCGTTTTCGACGCCCGCACCGTGTCGCCCGAGACCTTTCTGTGCGTGGGCTTCTTCGACCAGGCTTGGGAGCTGGACGACCGCTACCAGTTCCTCGGCGACGACGCGGCGCGGGCCGCTACGGTCCCCCAGAAGGTCCCCACGCTGCGCACCCTGCCCACTCCCGCGCCCGACGAGCTGTTCCTCAGCGACCTGATGCCGTCGCTCGTGGACCAGCACAAGGGCCTCGTGGGCTACGACCGCTCGCACCAGGGCAACCCGCTGACCATCGGCGGCAAGAGCTTCCCTCGCGGCCTCGGCGTCCGCGCCCCCTCGAAGGTCGAATACCAGCTCGACGGTCAGTATGCCGTCTTCCGCGCCACCGTGGGCATTGACCTGGAGGACGACCTCGAGGCCACGCCCGCCCGCGACCGCGGCGAGCGCGTGCAGTTCGTGGTCCATGGCGACGACAAGCGCCTCTACAGCTCCGAATGGCTCAAGTGGAACTCGAAACCCGTGGCGGTCGAAGTGGACCTTCAGGGCGTGAAGACCCTGCGCCTGGAGGCCGATTGCAGCGCGTCGCGCTGGCTCGTCGGCAGCGCCGCCTGGGCCGAGGCCCGCGTGGGCAAGAAGTGATCTTGACGCCGCCGCGGCCCCGTGGCACAATGCCGCCATCGCAAGCCGACCGTCCCCGGTCCCTCGGACGCGCACGCCATGAGCATCTTCGCGACGAACTTCACCGCGCTGGACTGGTGGATCGTGGCGGTCTATCTGTGCGCGATCGGCGCGCTGGGCGTGTGGGTGAACCGCTACGTCCACAGCGTGGCCGACTACATGGTCGCGGGGCGTTCGGCGGGGCCGGCCCTCAACGTCGCCACCTTCGTGGCCACGGGCCTCTGCCTCGTGACCATCATGTACTCGGCCATAGACGGCTTCAACCGCGGCTTCGCCTACATGATCCTCGGCGTCATCGGCATGGCCATCGGCCTCTTCATCGGCTCGACCGGCTTCGTGGTCCGCCGGCTGCGCGCGGCGAAGCTCACCACGCTGCCCGAGTACTTCCAACTGCGCTACAGCCGCCGCGTGCGGGTCGTGGCGGGCGTCATCTGCGCCCTGGCCGGCATTCTCAACATGGGCCTCTTCCCCAAGATGGGCGCCACGTTCATCACGTATGCCACCGGTCTGGGCTCGGCGGGCGTCACCCACATCGTGGTGGAGGGCGACGCGCCAGACAGGGCCCCCGTGGCCAAGGCCGCTGACCCCGCCCAGTCGGCCCGCATCGCCGAGGAGCACATGGCCCGCCAGCGCGCCACGCTGGCGCGCCAGGAACTCACGGTGAACATCGTGATGACCATCATCCTCGCCATCGTGCTCCTCTACACGGTGACCGGCGGCATGGTGGCCGTGATCGTGACCGACTACACGCAGTTCGTGCTCCTCGCCCTGGGGCTTGGCCTGGGCGTTTTCTACTGCCTCACGCGGCCCGAGCTGGGGTGGGGCAAGATCACGGCCTCGTGGCAGGCCTACCGCGGCGAGGCGGCGTTCAACCCCCTGGCCGCCGGCTCGTACGGCGGCTTCTGGGTGGCCTGGATGCTCGTGCACTTCGCGGCGGCGGCGCTGTGCTGGGCGCCCGAGGCCAGCCGCACGCTCACCGCGCGCGACCCCGAGACCGCGCGGCGGACCTTCCTCTACGGCTCCCCCGGCCAGTTCATCCGGCTGGCGATTCCCGCGCTCTTCGGCATCGCCGCCTTCTGCTTCATCAGCCAGAACCAGGAGCTGGCGCGGCACTTCTTCCCCGAGGGGTTGCGGGGCAAGGGCGTGCACGCCGACCAGGCGGCGCCGCTGCTCCTCGGCAAGATCATCCCGGCCGGCCTCCTCGGCCTCGTGCTCGCCGGCATGGTCTCGGCCCTCATGTCCACCCACGACAGCTACTTCATGTGCTGGGCCTCGGTGATCGCGCGCGACGTGATCGCGCCGCTGCGCGGCCGCGAGCTGAGCGACCGGGAGCAGATTCGCATCACCCGCATCATCATCGTGTGCATCGGCGTTTTCCTGCTCGTGTGGGGCGTGTGGTACAAGCTGCCCGACAGCGTGTGGAACTACATGGCCGTCACCGGCAGCGTGTACCTGTGCGGCGCCATCGTCATCCTGATCGGCGGCATGTACTGGAAGCGCGCCTCGTCGGCGGGCGCACTGGCCGGGTTGCTGGGCGGCCTGGCCTCGGTGCCCATCGTGTTCCTGCCTGACTGGTTCACCGGCAGCACGGTGCTCATGGGCCAGTGCGGGCTGGGGAACTACGCGCTGTGCGCCGTGCTCTTCATCGTCTTCTCGTGGCTGTTCCCCGACAAGAGGCCCGCGGCGGCCCCTGCGGAGGCGCAACCGTGAGCGGCTGGGTCACCTTCTGGAAGTGGGCGTGCATTGTCGGCATGGGCAGCTTCTTCGCCATGGCGCTTCTCGTGATTCCCTTCGGGGCGCGCGACATTGCCCGGCTGTTCCGCGACCTGGGGAGCGGCGGCCAGCCGCCGGGCGGCCGGCAGCAGCCCGGTAGCAACGAGCGACCCGCCTGACACAGACCGCAGGGAAAACGACGCGGGCCTGCACGGACTGACGCGGACAGGCGCCCGCGGCGACAAGTCTGCCCGTCCGTGCTTGCCCGTGTGCGTCCGTGCGACTTGTTCGGGCACCCGAAGCGGCGCTGCGCGCCGCACTCCCAAAGGCTGTCGCAGGCGATAAGAGGCGGGGCCTCGTCGAGTGCGTGCGCCTCTGGAAGCGTAAGCCTCGAAATGCTAAGCCGTTGTGGGCGGCGGTGACCTTCTGGGGAGCGGAGGGGCGTCGGCGGGGCTGCGTGGTTCAGGGACATGCGTCCATACTTGCTCACCCCTGGGGGGAGGAAGTGAGCAAGTATGGGTGGAAAGGCGAGATTGGGCGATTCTGGCGGCTCCAGCCATACGGCGCCTGTCCGGGCGATGAGCCAGTATGGGTGGAAGGCCGAGAATCGGCGATCCGGCCTATTGCGCGAGCTGGACGAGCCTTACGTTGCGGATTTCGAGCCAGGCGGCGTCGCGGGGGGTGTTGAGGCCGATCATGAGGGCGCGGATGGCCTTGAGGTCGAGCGCACCGTTGGGGTCACGGGGCGAGTAGCTGCCCCAGGCGAGGTCGGCGAAGGCGGCGGTGGCGCGGGTCCAGTCCTTGCGGGCCTTCCAGCCGGTGGCTGTGAGGTAGCAGGCGCCGTTGGGCTCGATGAGCTGGAGGCGGACGGCAGTGGCGTCGTCGTTGGCGTGGCAGCGGTACTCGAAGGAGATGGCCTGGTAGGCCGAGAAGTCCATCGGGCGGCCGAAGTCGCTTCTCGGATAGCACCAGCGGTCGCCGGGGGCGGTGAAGGTGGCCTCGAAGCGGACGCCGCTATCCTTCACAGCGCCGATCTCCATCGTGCCGTTGCCCGAGATGTTCTTCTGCCAGCGCGCCGGGTCGTCGAGGCCGAGGCCGAGTTCCTTCGTGGGCTTCACGCGCGCGAGGTCGAAGCGGAAGGAGGAGACGGCGGGGGCGACGCGCGGGTCGCCGAAGGCGGGCTTCACGCGAATCCGCTGCGGCCCGAGGGCGACGGTGCCGGGGGTGATGCGGAAGTCGCTGACGAGGCGGCCCATCGGTTCGAGGCTCACGGGTGCCTCGGCCGGCTCGGCCTGCCAGCCGGCGGGGAGCTCAAGGGCGATGCGGCCGGCGGCTGCCTTCTCGCCGAAGTTGCAGGCTTCGACCGCGTAGGCAAACGGCTCGTCCCCGATCACGTAGGAATCGCTGTCCTTGTCGAGCGTGGGCACCTGGGCCTGGGCGCGGAGGACGATGGGCGAGGGCTGGTTGGCGGGCAGCTTGCCCTGGGGCCGGGCCGTGCCGCCGAGGCCCTTCAGCGCCTCGTCGCCGACGCCGATGATGTACTGCGGCGAGGGGCTGAGGGGGAGCTTGAGCGTCCCGCCCGCGGCTTCGCGCTCGTTGCGCTTGCCCACGCAGTTGGCCACCACCACTTTCTGAGCCGCCACGGGCAACTCGACCTCGCGGGAGGCATTGCTCCAGGCCACGAGCACCCGCTCCCTGCCGTTGTGGAAGGCCAGGGTGGTGAGGCCGGCCTCCTGGCGGAGGCCGAGGAAGCGGGCCTCGCCCAGGATGTCCACCGCGGCGGCGATGGCGATGAAGCCGGGGCGGGGCGAGAGGTCCTTGCGCAGCGCGCCGAACTGCACGCCGTGCTCGAGGTAGTAGGGCAGGACGAAGAAGAAATGGCTGTCGGTGCCCGCGGCGAGGGAGTATGCGAAACTCTTGGGCACGAAGTCGGCCTGGCGGCGCTCGTCGGCGGCGGTGATCTCGCCGTCGGGCTCGGTGGCGGTGAGGCGGATGCCGGCCTCGGTGAGCCAGACGGGGCGCTCGTCGCAGCCATGGCGCTTGAGCAGTTCGAGGTAGCGGGCGAGCGTGGCGGGGTATTGCTCGGGCGGGGCGTAGATGTGCCAGTTGAAGACGTCGAAGTAGTCGCGGATGCCGGCGTCGAAGAGATTCTCGTCGAAGGCGCAGTGGCCGCGGCAGAACGAGCCGAGGAGCACGGGCAGGGTCGGGTCGCCCGCCTTGAAGCCGAGGTAGGCCGCCTTCTGAAGGCCCGCGAACGTGTCGGAGAGGTCGGGCCAGAAGAAGATGTCGGGCTCGTTCCACACCTCCCAGGCCTGGACGCGCCCCTTGTAGTGCTCGGCGAGCCGCTTGGCGAAGGCATAGGCGTCGCGCAGGTCGGCGGGGTTCCGCGTGTTCTTCTTGCCCGCGTGCGACCAGGCGGGGCTGTCGTGGAAGATCTGGTAGACGCGGACGCCGTGCTTCGTGAAGGCATCGGCGGTGGCGTCGTACTGCTGCCAAGTCACTTTGCCTTTCTCAGGCTCGGTGCCGGCCCAGGAGAAGCGCTCGCGCACCCAGCCGATGCCGACGGTGCGGAGCATCTGCGCGATGGCCTCGTGGCGGCCGTGGCGTTCGAGCCACGCCGTTGCACCGTCCACATTCAGGCGGCCCGAGGGGGGCGGCGAGGCCGAGTGGTCGGCGACGACGCCGAAGGGCAGCTTCGCCGATTGCTCACCGGTCTTGGCGACCAGCTCATAATAGCCGTGGGGGAGGTTGGCGATCTCGATGGCCCCCTTGCCCTTTGCCACTTCGGCGCCGTCGAGGTCGGTCACATGCCATTCGGCGTCCTTCGCCTCAACCTGGACCGAGATCTTCTGCCCGAATGCGAACAGGTTCCCCGGCCGGTCGGTCTTGAGCGTCATCCTCGGCTCCTGGGCGAAGGCGACGGTGAGCGAGAGGGTGATGGCTGGCAGGAAGAGCGCACACCTCATCGCCACCTACTCCTCTGGCGGGGCAAGGGCGAGGGATGGGCCTCTGCTGCGCCTCAGGCCACAAGGCGCGGGGCAGAGACGCCCCGACCACAGGTCCAAGCGCCCCCAACAGGCGACACTCCTGACCACGCGGGGCACGGAGGCCCCGCCCACAGGCTCCACCGCCTCTTGCCCCCAACACCACGCCGCTTCGGCGCTCACCGCTCCTTGAGCGTTTCCTTGACGGCCATGCCAAAGTGCCGGCCGCCCTCGGCCAGGTGGGCGAGCACCTGGTCGCCGGGCTTCAACACGGCGACGGAAAGGGCCGTGCCGTCGGGCCGCGTGAGGCGTATCGTCTCGGCGTTCTGAAGCACGAGCGAAACGACCTTGCCGCCGGCCTCGGCCTCGACACGCAGCATGGGCCGCCGCTCGACTTTGCTTCGCCCCAGGTAGGCCACCTGCGTCGCCCCGTCGTGCCGCACGAGGAGGCACGGGTCGCCGCCCTTCAGTTCGTCGAGGTACTTGGTGCGGCCCTCGGGGCAGAGCACATAGGCGTGGACGGCGCCCGCGTTCACACGGAAGGGCCGCGTGGCGACGTAGGGCGTCTCGATGGTCTCGGCGTGGACGAGGAAGAAGGCGGAACTGGCGTCGCCCACGAGCATGCCTTCGCCGGGCCGCATCTCGGTGCAGGTGTCGAGGCACACGCGGTCGCCCATGCCCAGGGTGGCGACGCGGGTGACGGTGGCCGCGACGAGGGAGAGGCGTTCGCCATGCTCGCGGACGGCGGCGCACGTGCGCGTGATCTCGGCGGGGTCATCGGTGACTAGCACAATGCCGTCGGCGCCCTTCTCGAGGATCTGGGTCGCCACGCGGGCGTCCTCGGCGCGGCGGACCTCGACGAAGATGCCCTCGCGCTGGGCGAGGAGGTTTTCCAACGGGATGATCGTCCAGTCGCGCATCTGGAGGATGACGGTCGCGGCGGGGCAGCGGGCGGCGCGCTCCTCGTCGCCCTTGCTGGCGATTTCGAGGCGGACCGCGTCGGATCCGAGGCGGATGTCGCCGTCGGGCGCCACGGTGGCGATGCGGCCGAGGGCCTTGGCCTGGGCCGAGCAGCCCTCGGGCAGCACCACGGCATCGGCTCCCGCCTCGAGCGCGGCGGTGACCAGCTCTTTCCGCCAGGGGTCCACCTGCACCCATACCTTCTTCATGAATCGTCCTCGTCGTCGTCCTCGAAACGGTTTTCGGTTCTCGGGTTCTGATTCGCGTAGATTCGCGCGATTCGCGGTCTCCTACCCGTCCCGGGGCCCGCGTGCAAGTATGCACGCCCTACTTGGCCTTGGAGCGGTCGAGGAACTCCAGGCTCGCGGCGAGGGACTGTCGGCCGTGGACCATCATGCCGATTGCGCGGACGATGGCCTGGGGGCTGTCGTGCTGGAAGGCGTTGCGGCCAATGGACACGCCCGCCGCGCCCGCCTTCAACGCGCCCTCCACCATCGCCAGGAGTTGCTCGTCGGTGTCCATCTTCTCGCCGCCGGCGATGACGACGGGCACCGGGCAGCCGTTGACGACCTCGGCGAACGACTGCGGGTCGCCGGTGTAGACGCACTTGACGACGTCGGCGCCCAGCTCGGCGCCCACGCGGGCCGCGTGCTTGACGTGCTTGACGTCGAACTGGTTTTCGATCTTTGGCCCGCGCGTGTACATCATGGCCACGAGCGGCAGGCCCCAGCGGGTGCAATCGCGGGCCACGTCGGCCAGGTGGGCGAGCATGGCCGCGTCGGTGCTGGCGCCGAGGTTGATGTGGACTGAGACGGCGTCGGCGCCCAGGCAGAGGGCCTCCTCGACGGTGCACACGGCCACCTTGGCGTTGGGGTCGGGGCTCATCGAGGTGGAGCCGGAGAGGTGGATGATGAGGCCCACGTCCTTGCCGCTGCGGCGGTGGCCGTTGGCCACGATGCCCTTGTGGATGATGATGGCGTTGGCCCCGCCCTCCACCACCCGGTTGATCGTCTCGCGCATGCACTCCAGGCCGGCGATCGGGCCGGCCGTCACCCCGTGGTCCATCGGCACGATCACCGTGCGGTTCGAATTGCGGTCAATGATGCGCTCGAGGCGGATCTGCTTGCCAATCATCGCCGAAGTCCTCCGGCCATGCCCTGGAAAGCGGGGCGCGCCGCGCCCCATGCTGGCGCCCCTATTATAGCGCAGCGCCTCGGGAGGGCAAGCCGCTTCCCGGCCCCAGGGCCCACAGCCCCAAGCGGGCGGTGCAGCAATCCGCCGCCGAGGGGAATCTAGAGAGAAGAAGGAGACGGCAAGTAGGGGCCGCTCCCGTGAGCCCTGTTCACCTGGGTAGGAGTGTGTGCGATGCGTAGCGTGTGGCTGGCGTTGATCGCGGTAGCCCTTGGGGCTTCGACGCTTATGGCGGGCGAAGCCGGCCAGCAAGGCGGCCGGCAGGGCGGCCGACCCGGTGGTCGGCAGGGTGGCCCGGGGGGCGGGCCCGGCGGGTTCCGCGGCGGCCCTGGCGGCTTCCCGGGAATGGGCGGCCCGCGCGAGGCCGACCTCTTCGACGTGGCCCGGCGCCTCGCGACTCTGGCCGACGACAAGAAGGCGGCCCTCGGAAACCTCGAGATCGAGTACGCCTTCGCCGAGAACGATGCGATGGCCGAGGTGCGCAGGCGCCTGAACAAGGAGTTCCTCGCCCGCATCGTCGCTCTGTTGCCCGACGAGGAGAAGCCGAAGTACGAGAAGGCCATCGCCGCCATGACCGAGCGCGACGAGGCCATCGCCGCCGCCGAGAAGGAGCTGCGCGAGGTGCTGGCCAAGGTCAAGACCAGCCAGGGCGCCGATAAGGTCGTCGCCCAGGCCGACCCCAATCAGCGCTTCTTCCGCATGCGCCCGGGCGACGTGCCGACCCGCAAGATGGACGCCCTGCGCACCTGCTTCGTCCTCACCGACGACCAGCGCAAGGAGATCGAGGTCATCCGCGACGGCAATCGCGACGCCGTGCGCGAGAAGATGCGCGCCCAGTTCGCCAACCTGCGTGGCGCCGACGGCGGCCGGCCCGACCCCGAGCAGTTCCGCCGCATGGCGCCCCTGTTCCGCCAGGTGCGCACCGAGACGGATGACGCCGACGCCAAGATGGCCGCCAACCTGCTGACCGACGCGCAGAAGAAGGACTTCGCGACCGTCTGCGCCGCCATTGACACCTACAACAAGAAGGTCGCCGACGCCGAAGCGGCGTGCCGGGCCAAGGTCACCGAGGCCGTTGGCGCCGACAAGGCCAACGCTATCCTCGGCTACACGGCTGCCGCGGCGGCCCAGGCCGCGCCCGCGGCGAAGGGCACCGAGTTCTAAGCCCGCTCACCGTTCCCAACACACACCGGGGGAGGAGAGGCTTGCCCTCTCCTCCCCCGCGTCGTTTCTCTGACATTCACCGGGGGGACACACCAAGAGCTGCCAGCATGGCGGCGGGCGCGGTGACGGGTGCCTGGCAGGCGCCGCCCTGGCACACGTAGGCCGTGGCCCTGCCGTCCAGGGCCCGCTGCGCCGCCGTGTAGGGCGCGATGCGCGCGATAGCGGGCGCCGCCTCGTCGGCCTGGCGGAAGAGGACGACCTTGTTGGGCACGAACGCCTCGCGAACCGCCTTGAGCATCGCGCGCGTGTCGTCGGCGCCCGGGCGCCCGACGATGACCACCTCGTGCGACGGCCCCACCGCGAAGTCCACGGCGCACAGGAACTGGGTGAACGCCGAGGGCATGCGCGCCACGTCGCCCGCGAAGGCCCGCCCGATCGCCGCCGCGCGCTCCTCGAGCGCCGCGTCGCCCGCGATGCGCGCGAGGCGCAGCAGGTTGAGCATGGCCACCGAGTTGGCCGAGGGCACGGCGCCGTCGTAGACCTCTTTCTGCCGGAAGAGCAGCTTCTCGCCGTCGTCGGCGGTGAAGAACAGGCCGCCGTCTGCTGCGTCCCAGTAGTGCTCGAGAAGCAGGCGGTTCAGGCCGAGCGCCGTCTCGATGTGCGCGGCGTCGAACGTGATCTCGTAGAGCTCGAGCAGGCCCCACACCAGGAACGCATAGTCGTCGGCGTGGGCGGGCGCGGCCGAGGGCGTGCCCTCGCGCCAGGCGTGGCGCAGGCGGCCGTCGGGGCGGCGCAACTCGCGAAGCACGAAGGCCGCGGCCCGCTCGGCGGCCTCGGCGTACCGCGGCTCGTCGAAGGCCTGCGCCGCGCGGGCCAAGGCCGCGATCATCAGCCCGTTCCAGTCGGCGAGCACCTTGTCGTCCCTGTGGGGGCGGACGCGCCTTTCGCGCGCGGCGAAGAGCTTCTGGCGAATCGCCTCGACGCGTTCGCGCCGCTCGGGCGGCACGGGCGCCGCGAGATGCGGGATGTTCAGGCCCGTGCGCACGCCGTGCGCCTGGTCTACGAAGTTGCCCTCGGGCTCCAGGCGGAAGAGCTGGATCGCCAGATCGCCGTCCTCGGGGCCGAGCAGGGCCGACACCTCGGGCACCGACCAGAGGTAGAACTTGCCCTCCTCGCCCTCGGAGTCGGCGTCCTCGGCCGAGTAGAAGCCGCCCTCGGGCGCCGCGAGGTCGCGCAGCACGTAGGCCAGGATGTCGCGGGCCGTGTCGCGGAACTCGAGGCTGCCCGTGGCCTGGAACGCCTCGGTGCAGGCGATGGCCAGCAGCGCCTGATCGTAGAGCATCTTCTCGAAGTGCGGCAGCAGCCAGCGGGCGTCGGTCGAGTAGCGGTGGAAGCCGAAGCCCACGTGGTCCCAGAGGCCCCCGAGTCGCATGGCCCGAAGGGTCTTCACGGCCATGTCGAGCGAGGCGGCGTGCCCCGTGCGCCGCCAGTGGCGCAGCAGGAAGAAGAGGTTGTGCGGCGTGGGGAACTTGGGCGCGTCGCTGAAACCCCCGTGCTCGGGGTCGTAGCGGGCCGCGAGCTGCTCGGCCGCCTCGTCGAGGGCGGCCGCGCCCACGTCGCCCCCGGCCGGCGGCCGCGGGCGCGCGGCCAGGGCGGCGGCGATTTGCTCGGCCGACTTCACCACGTCGCCGCGCCGCGTCTGCCACGTCTCCCGGATCCTCGGCACCAGCTCGACCAGGCCCATGCGGCCGAAGCGCGACTCCTTGGGAAAGTATGTGCCGGCGAAGAACGGCTTCTTGTCGGGCGTCATCACGATCGTCAGCGGCCAGCCGCCGCTGCCCGTGAGCGCCTGGCACACGGCCATATACACGCCGTCCACGTCGGGACGCTCCTCGCGGTCCACCTTGATGCACACGAAGGCGTCGTTGAGCAGCCGCGCCACCTCGGGGTCCTCGAACGACTCGTGGGCCATCACGTGGCACCAGTGGCAGGTCGAGTAGCCGATGGAGAGGAAGACCGGCTTGTCCAGCCGGCGGGCCAGCGCGAACGCCTCGTCGCCCCACGGATACCAGTCCACCGGGTTCGACGCATGCTGGAGCAGGTAAGGGCTTTGCTCCGTGGCGAGGCGGTTCTTGTGGGCGCGGTCTGCATGGTTCATGGCGGCCTGCTCGGCTTTCTGCGCTGGGCAGCCCAGGCTCTGGAGAGCGACGAGAACGGCGAAGGTCGGCGCCGCGTGGCGCATGCGGGGCCTCCGTCCGCGGCGTCCCCCTACTGCGCTTCTAGCACACCCCGCGCGGCGAGTCAAGCCCTCCTGGTCGCGTCCGGCTTGACACGGCCCACGGCCCGCCTACAATTGTGGGTATGGGGCGATCACCAGATTTCTAACAGGAGGCGGGTGAATGAGCGTACCCCGAACCTGCGGTCGCTGCGGCGCGGCGCTGAAGGGCGAGGAACGGTTCTGCACGCAGTGCGGCGCCGCCGTGGCGCAGGCAGGGCCAGCGGCCCCGCCGCCCCCCAGCGTGCCCGGCAGCCCCCCTCCCCCGCCCGCGCAGGCTCCCACGCCGCCGCCGCCCGTGGCAGCAGTGCCGCCGCCCAAGCCGCCTCAGGCCCCTGTGCCGCCCCCCGTGGCGCCGCGTCCCGCGGCGGCCCCTCCGCCGCCCGAGCCGCCCTTGGCCGCAACCGTGGAGGTGCGCCGCCCGCCCGCCGCGCCTCGGCCCACGCCGCCCGCGCCCTCGGCCCCGCCCGCGGCACTGAGGCCCGCACCGCCCCCCTCCGCTGCCGCCCTGCCCCCCCGACAGCCGGAGGCGCCCGTGCCGCCGCCCGCAGCCCCGCGCCCGCCGGCTTCCGCGCCCGGGCGTCGGGCGGGACACGGCAAGTGGATCGCCCTCGCCGCCGTGCTGCTCGTGGGCGGCGGCATCGGCGCGGCCCTCGCGCTCAAGCCCCTGAGCTGGTGGCGCGAGAAGCTCTCCTCGCTCGGCAGGTCATCGGGGCGGGCCAGCGCCACCCAGGTCAGCCCGGCCGAGGCCCTCAAGGAGCGAATGGAGGAGGAGCCCGGCGAGCCGCCTGTTCGGGTGACCGGGCGTCCGCCGATCGTCGTCGAGGTCCCGCCGCCAAAGAGGGATGAACCGGCGCCCGCGGTCAAAGAGCCGACCAAGTCCGTGGACCCCCCGGTGGTGGTCGAGCCGCCTAAGAAGGAACCGACCCATGCGGTGGAGCCTCCGCTCGTTGTCGAACCGCCGAAGAAGGAGGAGCCAGCGCCCGCGGTCAAGGAGCCCACCAAGTCCGTCGAGCCTCCCATCGTTGTCGAACCGCCGAAGAAGGAGGAGCCCGAGCCTGCGGTCAAGGAACCCACCAAGTCCGTAGAGCCGCCGACTGTGGTCGAACCTCCGAAGAGAGAGGAGCCGACCCCCGCGGCCAAGGAACCAACGAAGGTGGTCGAGCCTCCCTTCGTTGTCGAGCCGCCAAAGAAGGAGGAACCCGCGCCGGCTGCCAAGGAAGGGCCGAAGGAGCCCGAGCCGCTCGCCCGCGATGAAGCCACGCTGGCGGTGCAGGCCGAAGCGGCGCGCGAACAGAAGCAGTGGGAACGGATGGCCGCCGCCTACATGCGGGCCATCGAGCGCAACCCCGCCAACGCCTCCTACTGGAACGGGCTGGGCGTGGCCCTCACGGGCCAGCGCAAGTTCGCCGACGCCGTCGAGGCCACGCGGCGCGCCGTGGAGCTCGACCAGACGAAGGGCCCGTACCTGGCCGACTGGGCGGCCGCCCTGCTGGGCCTGGGCCGCCGCGCCGAGGCCCTCGCCGCGGCCAACGCGGCCATCGCACTCGGCTGCCGCGAGCACCCTGTCTACAAAGACCTCGGCCTCAAGCCGCAATGAGGAGCCTGCGACCGTGACAGAGCGGACGGAACGCCTCAGACAAGCGAGCCTCGCGGCGAAGCCCTGCATCAGCGCCGAGCGCGCGGTGCTGATGACGGACTTCTATCAAGCCCACGAGGGCAAGCTCTCGCCCCCCAGGATGCGGGCGATGGCGTTCCACTTCCTGTGCGAGCACAAGACGATCTGGATCGGGCCCGACGAGCTGATCGTGGGCGAACGCGGCCCGCGGCCCAAGGCCGTGCCCACCTTCCCCGAACTCACCTGCCACAGCCTCGACGACCTGCGCGTTCTCCACTCGCGGCCCAAGACCAGCTATGCCGTGCCCGAGGAATGCCGCCGGGTCTACGAGGAGCGCATCATCCCCTACTGGCGCGGGCGGAGCATGCGCGACCGCATCTTCGCCGCTGTAAGCCTCGAATGGAAAGAAGCTTACGACGCTGGCCTGTTCACCGAGTTCATGGAGCAGCGCGCCCCGGGTCACACGGTGCTCGACGACAAGGTCTACCGCAAAGGCATGCTCGACTTCAAGCGCGAGATCGCGCAGGCCATCGCGGCGCTCGACCCCATCGGCGACCCCGACGCCTACGCCAAGCGCGAGCAGCTCGCGGCCATGGACATCGCTTGCGACGCCGTGATCCTCTTCGCCGAGCGTCACGCCGCACTCGCCCGCGAAATGGCCGCCCGAGAGGCCGACCCAGCCCGCAAGGCCGACCTCGAACGCATCGCCGCCGTCTGCACCCGCGTGCCAGCCCACGCGCCCAGCGACTTCCACGAGGCGCTGCAAATGTATTGGTGGTGCCACCTTGCGGTGATCACGGAACTGAACGGCTGGGACTCCTTTTCGCCCGGACACCTGGACCAGCACCTTCTGCCCTTCTACCGCCGCGGCCTGGCCGACGGCTCGCTTACCCCCGCCGCCGCCCGCGAACTGCTCGAGGCGTTCTTCGTCAAGTTCAACAACCACCCAGCTCCGCCGAAGGTGGGCGTAACCGCCGAAGAATCAGGCACTTACACTGACTTCGCCAACATCAACCTCGGCGGCGTCGCGCCCGATGGCTCGGACGGCTCGAACGAGCTCTCGCACATGCTCCTCGATATCGTGGACGAAATGCACCTCCTCCAGCCCAGCACGAACCTCCAGGTCTCAGTCAAGACGCCCGACGAGCTGCTCAAGCACGCCCTGCGCGTCATCCGCAAGGGCTACGGCTTCCCCTCCCTCTTCAACGTCGAAGCCGTTGTGGCCGAACAACTTAGAATGGGCAAGAGCCTCGAGGACGCACGCGCCGGCGGCTGTTCGGGCTGCGTCGAGACCGGCGCCTTCGGCAAGGAAGCCTACATCCTCACAGGCTACTTCAACCTCCCGAAAATCCTGGAGTTAGCACTCCATAACGGCCTCGACCCACGCACAGGCAAACAGCTCGGCCCGCAGACCGGCCCCCCTGAGTCGCTCGCCACCTTCGATGCTCTCTTCGCCGCCTTCGCCACGCAAGTCAAGCATTTTCTGGAGGTTAAGCTACGCGGCAACGCCCTCATCGAACAGCTCTACGCCCGCACCATGCCCGCCCCCTTCCTCTCGGTGATCACCGACGACTGCATCCGCAAGGGCCGCGACTACAACGCCGGCGGTGCCCGCTATAACAACTCCTACGTGCAATTCGTTGGCATTGGCTCACTTACGGACTCGCTTGCCGCCCTCAAGCAACTCGTCTACGATGAGGCAGCCATCGCCCTGCCCGACCTCCTCGCCGTCCTCCGAGCCAACTTCGCCGGCCACGAGCCCCTCCGCCATCGCCTGCTCAACCGCACACACAAGTACGGCAACGACGACCCGGAGGCCGACGCGCTCACCGTGCGCGCCTTCGACCTCCTCGTCGCCCTCCTCGACGGCCGGCCCAACACCAAGGGCGGCTGCTACCGCGTCGAGATGCTGCCCACCACCAGCCACGTCTACTTCGGCTCCGTCACCGGCGCCACGCCCGACGGCCGCCTCGCCGGCCAGCCCCTCTCGGAGGGCATCAGCCCCGTCCAGGGAGCCGACCGCAAGGGCCCCACCGCCGTCATCAGGTCGGCCGCCCGCATGGACCACCTCAGGACCGGCGGCGCGCTCCTCAACATGAAGTTCACCCCCAGCCTCGTCGGCGACGAGGCGGGCATCGAGAGCCTCGCGCGCCTCGTGCGCACCTACTTCGCCCTGGGCGGCCATCACGTGCAGTTCAACATCGTCACGGCGGCCACCCTCCGCAAGGCCCAGAGCCACCCCGAGGCGTTCCGCGACCTCATCGTCCGCGTCGCCGGCTACAGCGACTACTTCACCGATCTCGCCCGCGACCTCCAGGACGAGATCATCGCCCGCACCGAGCACACGCGCTTCTGACCGCGGCCCTGCCTGTCGCCGACCGGCGAGCATTGCCTGGGAAGAAAATCGGCGCAAGAGCGGCTCGGGCCTTGACATCCGTTCCCACGGCGCGTATCATTCAAGGGCGCGAGGGCGGTCCTCGCCCCGTCGGGGGGCGCGGTGGTACGTGTGCGGGTTCCCTTCGTGGAGACTGGAAGATGAGCGTGCGGATACTGGTGCTGTCGCTCGTGACGGTCGCGTTGATCCCGCTGTCTCTCGCCAGCGGCGGCACCTTCACCCAGAAGGGCACCGATGACGCTGACGCCCTGAACGTCGTGGGCGGCGTCCTCGCCGAGTCGGTGAAGCAGACCGGCCGCATGGGCAACGATACCCTGGACGCCGACATGGGCGGCGGCGACGACACCATCGAGCAGGACGGCGGCATGGGCGACGATGCCCTGAACGCCATCGGCGGCGACGGCAACGACCGGATCACCCAGAACGGCGGCTTCGGCGGCGACACGCTGAACGCCGACGGCGGCGACGGCAACGACATCATCTCGCAGAAGGGCGGCGACGGCAGCAACTCGTATTCCGACTTCCTGAAGGGCGGCCCAGGCCACGACACCTTCACCGCCGACGGCGGCAACGGAAACAACGTGATCACCCAGTCCGGCGGCTATGGCAACGACATCATCACCGCCACGACGGGGACGGGGAACGACACCATCAACCAGTCGGGCGGCCCCGACAACGACACGCTCGACGCCGACGCCGGCGACGGCAACAACCGCATCTACCAGAGTGGCGGCAGCGGCGACGACACCATCACCTGCATCGGCGGCGCCGGGACCGACACGGTGGACATCCTGGGCGGCGGCGGGCGCGACGACATCACCTACACCTGCACGGCCGGCCCGGACGTGGTCTACATTGACGGCGGCGGTGGCTGGGATGAACTGGCCATCTACGCCAACTTCGCAAACCTCACGGTGCGCGACAGGAAGGGCAACCTGATCTTCCAGCGCGGCGTGGGCGGCACCACCATCCGCCTGCGGCGGGTGCCCGCCTTCACCGTCTACGACGACGACGGCGTCACCCCCCTCTACGCGGGCGGCGTGAACTGAGCCGCGCGGCACAACCAGAGCTTAGCACAACGGCCCTCGCCGACCCTCACGGACTGCGAGGGCCGCTGCATGCCAGGGTGGCAAGGGGGGGCGGCCTCGGTCGGCTCAGCGGGCCGCGGCCGCCGCCGCGCGCAGCAGCGCCTGCCGCGTGGAAACCTCGGGATGGCTCGCGGCCAGCGCACGCAGGGCGTCGAGGCTGGCCGGGTCGGCCAGACGCTCGAGGGCCTCGGCCGCGGCGTGCCGCGTGTCGGGGGCGTTCTTCATTTCTCCAGCGGCTTGGAGGAGCACGGGAACTGCGCGCTTGTCGCCGATGCGGCCCAGCGCCCAGGCCACGGCCGCGCGCCAGCACGGCGTGAGGTCCTGGTGCAGGAAGAGCACGCCCGGCCCGAGAGGGTCGGGGTGGCCGGCCGCGCCCTCGGCCGGCGACTGCTCGAGCGCGGCGATGAGCGCCTCGGCCGATTGCGGGTCGGCCAGATTCCCCAGCGCCCGGGCCAGGAAGAAGCAGACCCAGTGCCTCACGGGGAGCTTGTGGACCACGGGGATGCCGTGGTCGAACTCGCGGATGATGTCCACGGGCTTGGCACGGTAGCGCTCGAGTGCGGCGCGGATGCGCGGCTCCCACTTGCGGTCGCGGCAGGCGAGGGAGAGGACTTGCGCCGCGCGGTTCTCGGGGTCGGGGCGGCCGGCCCAGGCGCCGTGGGTGCCGAAGGCGGCTTGAATCTCCTTGACGGGCTTGGCCTCGGGGTCGCCCAGGGTGGCGAGGCACGTCTCGACGACGGCCTCCTCGGCCCCGTTGCGGCGGATGACGCGGCCGGTCACCGCCTCGTAATCATCGTTATACGCGAACAGCGCGCGGTCGGGGTCGGTGGGCACTGATCGGATGAGGTGGGGCACGATGGCCGCCGCCTTGGTGGAGCCGAGGGCGTCGAGGGCCTCGATGATGAAGTAGTGGATCGGCGCGGCGTGGCAGGCGATGAGGGCGCCGTGGTCGCCGTACCAGCCGGCGTGGTGCGGGTAGTCCTTGAGTTTGGGGAACGCCTCGATGAGCGCGGCCTCGGCCTCCGGCGTGCCGATGCGGCCGAGGGCCTCGGCGCAGGCCTCGGCGAGGAACAGGTTGCCCGTGCCGGGGTCGGCCAGGCGGTTGAGGGTGTCGGCAAGGAGGCCCACCGATTCCCTGTCCTTCAGGTAGCCGAGCGCGCGGGTGGCGGCCTGAGGCGTGCGGGGATTGGCGGGGGAGAGGGCGTTGAAGCGCGCGTTGTCGCCGTTGTGGGCCTTGCGCCATTCGGGATAGGGGTTGTTCTGGCGCTCCTTCGTCACGTAGGCGCGCAGGGCGGCGCGGGCCGCGTCGCCGCCCGTGTGGCCGAGGGCCACGGCGGCGCGGCGGACGACGTCGCGGTCTTCGCTGGCGAGGCGCTGGACGAGGTCGGCCTCGATCTTGTCCCACGGGTTGGCCTGGAGCCAGGCGCGCCAGGCCTGGGCGAGGCGGGCGCGGGAGGCCGGGCCGTCGAAGCCGCTCGGGGCGTGCGGGCCGGCATCACCTCCCGCGGATGGGATGCCCGTGGCGGAACCTCCCGCGGGTTTGGAACCCGCGGGAGGTTGGGGCTCCGCGTGGCCGGTGAGGTTTTCGAGGGCGATGTTGGCCGCCTGGGCCACGAGGGGGTCCTCATCGGTCAGCGCCGCGAGGAGGGGCGGCACGGAGTCGCGGGTGCCGCACGCGGCGAGGGCGAGGGCGGCGGCCACGCGGGCCTCGCGGCTCTCGGCCTTCAGGCACTCGGCCAGGGCGGGCGCGGCGGCGGGGTCTCTGAAAACAGCCAGCCGCTGCGCCGCGGAAATCTGGACCTCCCGCAGGTTGGGAACCTGCGGGAGGTTGGCGAGTTGCGCGATGAGCGCCGCCACTTCCTGCGGGCCGGTGGGGTCGGGCGATTGGGGATGGCGAAGGGCAGATGGCGGACCGGGCTGGGAGCCGGGCAATGGGGGATCGGAAATGTCGCCGGCGTGGCGGTTGAGGCCGGCCACCTCGCGGTAGCGGTCGAACTGCATTTCCATGAGGCCGGTGACGGCGGCGTTGTTGCCGCGGAAGCGGTGGGGCTGGCCCTGGCCGAGGAGCTTGAGGGGCCGGGCCTGGAGGGCCTGCATCGTGGGCGCGGAGTTGGGGGCGGCGAGGCGCCGCTCGGCGTGGCAGCCGATGCAGCCGCGCGTCTCGCCCGGCCGCACGTAGATCCACGACATCTCGTTCAGCTCCGAGCGGCCCTCGGCGTCCACCGCCTGGAAGGCGATGGCCATGTCGCCCGGCACCTCGATGGCGAACGAGCCATCGGGCGCGAGCGGCACGGTGCCCAGCTCGACGACCTCGCTGCCGGCGTGGACGATGTAGGAGTGGGAGGAACGGAGGGTCAGGCCCTTGCCGCCGAGGACGCGCAGGGCGCGCACGTGGCTCCAGCCGGCTGTGGTGTTCTTGGTGAGGCGCGCGTCCTGGCAGAAGAGCACGCCGGTGGCGGCGGCCGCCGCGTCGCCCTTGTGGGGCTTCGACTTGCCGGCGAGCACGGGGGGCCGCGGCCGCGGGCCGAGGTACACGGGGGAATGAAGGGCCATGCCCTGCGAATCGTGCAGGATCACCACGCCCCCCGTGCGGCTGTCGGGGTCGAGGATCGCGATCTTCTCGTAGCTGATGTCCTGCACCTTTCGCGTCTGCTTGCCCGCGGGCACCTCGATTTCGACGCGGCGCGCGAGGGTGCACACGAGGCGGCCGTCGGGCAGGGCGGCCACGTCGCCGGCGTCGAGGCCGAAGTGGCGGGTGCCGAAGGGCAGGCCGCCGGTGGGCCCCACGGCGATGCCGCCGCCGGTGAGCCAGGCCACCCGGCCGTCGGGCATCGGGGCCGGGCTGCCGCAGCAGAAGGCGCGCAGCCGCCCGCCGTAGTCGGGGCCGATGTCCAGCCCGAACTCGGTGTAGCCGCCCGTGCCGTCGGGGTGGACGGCGTGGAGGAGGGTCTCGACCTTGCCGCGGTCGAAGAAGTTGTCGGAGCGGATGAAGAGGATGCGGCCGTCGGCCAGCACCTCGGGCTCGTTGTCGAAGATGAAGGTGGTGGTGATGGGGCGGATGCCCGAGCCGTCGGGGTTCATCACGAAGAGCGCGCGGGAGGGCGGGTTGTGATACTCCTCGAAGGTGCCGATGCGGGTGGAGGTGAAGACGATGCGGCCGTCGGGCAGCTCGGCGGGGTCAATGTCGTGGAACGGCCCGCGGGTGAGGCGCTCGGGTGTGCCGCCCGCGGCGGGCAGCCGCCAGATGCTGAAGAAGCCCTCGCCCTCGGGGACCATGGAGACGAGGATGGCCTTGCCGTCGAAGGTGACGCTGGGCGAGCCGATGGCGCCCTTGCCGGCGTCGAGCAGCACGGCGGGCTTCGCGCCGGGCCTGGCGGGCGTGAGGGCGTAGAGCTTGCGGCCGACCTTCATGGGCGCGGGCAGGTCGTGTTCGGGGAAGGTGCGGGCCTTGCGGGGGTTGAAGATCGTGACCGTGAGGCTGTCGTAGCGGCTGCCGGTGCCGCTGCGCGGGATGTAGAGCGAGCAGTCGTCGCCCACGAAGGCGAGGCCCTCGGGCCAGGGATAGTCCTCGGGCGGCACCACCTCGACCGAGGGCCGCACGGAGACGACGGGGCCGGCGGCGGCCTGCCAGTTGAGGGCCGGGGCCTTGCCCAGCTTGGGCTTGGCCACGGGCACGGCCTCGAGTTTGTCGGCGAACCTGCCCCACGGGCCGCCGCCGTAGGGCGCCACCACGTAGGCCTTCTGCCACTTGCTGTCGTCGAAGCCCGGCTGCTGCCAGTCCTTCGCCTCCCGGTCGCTCACCAGCCAGTTCTCGCCGCCGGCCAGGGCGATGGGCTGGCCGTCGGCCAGTTGCCCGCGGAGCACGAAGAGCAGGCCCGCGGGGCCGGGCGCCGTGTTGGCCGCCTCCACCGCGATCACGTTGCGCCCCGGCACGAGCAGGGGGGCGAGGTCGAAGCGGTTCGGGATGCGCCAGGCGTCGGGATTCGTCTCGCGCTGGCCGACGAATTGCCCATTGACGCTCAGGGCATACAGATTGTCCACGGCGATTGTCGCCTCAGCGGCCTTCACCTGGGCATTCTCGGGCAGCACGAGCGCGGCGCGGAAGTACCACACCCCCGCCGATGGCTCGGGCGTGTTGGCCCCGGGGTCGGGCCAGGCCCAGATCCACTGCGCCCCCTCGAAGCTGACGGACCGAGGCTCGGCGCCCAGAAGGCAGGCCGCGCCCAGGCAGAACATGGCAAACAGTATTCTCTTCATCCCCACATGACTTCCCGTGATGCAGGCCCATGGGAACGGCGGCTGGGCGCGGATGCGCCCTCCCCCACCCTACCAGCGCAGGCGCTGCGTGTCAACTGGCGCTCAGCGGGCTGGGAACGGCGGGCGTCACTTGGCGGCGTGGAGAAGCCCCTTCATCGCCTCGCCCAGGGCGTTGCCGATGAGGAAGTAGCTCTCGGCGTTGCCGAACCAGTGGTGGCCGTGGGTGACATTGGGCGACTCCTGGGCCGGGCGCAAGAAGGCTGCCGTGGGCACGAAGGCCACCGTGCCCTTGAACTCGGGCAGGTCGGCCACCGCCGCCTGGGCCTTGCGGAAGACCAGGTGGTCGCAGTTGCCTGTCTCGCCGATCACCACGGGCAGGTGGGGCCGCTTCAGCTCCTTGCGCACGTCCTTGATCAGATTGGCCAGGTTCTGCGTGTACTCGGGCACGGCGGGCGGGGTGCACATGTCGTTCCAGCCCTGGAACCACACGAGGCCGGCGATCTCGTAGCCCCCGCCGTCGTAGTCGGGGAAGCTCTGCTTGAGGCTGGCGAGGGCCTCGCGGAGCTCAGCGAGCATCTGGGTGTAGCACGGCCCCACCTCGCCGCCCGAGGAGGGCGGACGGAAGTCCTTGTAGAGGCTCTTCCCGCCCCAGGCGGTCTTGACGAGGAGCACCTGGTTGTCGAGGGCATTGCCGATCACGTGGCCGAACTGAAGCTCGGGCCCGAAGTGGTGCCTGCCGCCGTAGACGGCGTAGCCGATCGAGAGGGCGCCTTTCTTCAGCTCGCGGGCGGTCTTGTACCACACCCACACGTCGTCGCGCACGGCCCACTGGCCGTCCTTGTCCTTCAGGTGGGCGTAGAGCGGCGCCTTGGCGGGGTCGCGCATCACGTGTTCGAGGTTCCCCTTGCCCCCGTTGTAGTACTTCTCGTGATCGAGATCCACCACCGCCTGGCCTTCCATGTTCGACTGGCCGGCGAGGAGGAAGACCTGGACGGGACTCTTGCCGGCCTGGCCGGCGTGGGCAGATGCAGCCAGCGCCACGGCAGCGACGAGGGCAGCACGGGGCATCTTACGCACTGTCATGGGCAATCTTCCTTTCTCTTCTCTGGCTGGGGCTCACGGGGTGACCGTGTTGAGCTCGAAGTGAATGTGGCCGGTGATGGACAGGGCCGTCAGGTCGCCCTCCAGCGTGAGGCGGCGGGCCGCGGTGTCGTACTCGCCCGCGACCCGGCCCGAGAAGACCACCGACGAGCCGAACGGGATGACGATCGCGCGGGGCTCGAGGCGGACAACGTAGGGGGCCTCCACGCGGTAGTAGAGGTCCCGCGCCCCGTACGGCACGCTGGTAGTGCCCGAAGCGGCGACCTTCGCGGGCAGGCTCAGCGACAGGAAGGGCGCGGCAAGCGTGAGGTCGCGGATGCGGGTGGCCTCGCGCAGGCCCGCCTGGACCTCGGCGAGCTTGCGATGAACCGGCTGGACCCGTCCGTACCACAGACAGGCCAGCGTGGCCGCGACGAGCACGGCCAACACCTTGCCCCAATGCGCCCGCGCGAAGGCGAGAGCGACGCTCGGAGCGGCCGCGGCCTCTCCCGCCTCCGCGGCGGCCGCGAGCGCGGCCTCGGACGCCGGCGGCAGCGCTTCGGCAGACGGGGCCTCAGCTTGCTCTGCTGGCAGCGCGCCCGCCTCAGAGGAGGCTTCCGAAGGGGGGACGCCCTCGGGCGGCTCGCGCGGCACCTCCACTTGCCGCCCGCACACGTGGCAGCGCAGCCGCCGGCCGATGTTCGCCTCGCGCCAGTAGAACCTCCGCCCGCAGCCGGGGCACGGAAAGGTCCGCTCGTGCGGTTCAGCCATCGGCGGTCATCTCACTTCGCCGGCTCGAGCTTGATGTAGTCGAGGCCGGCCATGTAGGCCTTCACGGCCTTGTCGTTGGCGCCGGTGATCTCGAGGGTGAGCGTGTGCTTGCCCTTCGTGAGGTCGTGCGCCCCCAGGTCGAGCACGCCCGTGGGGACGACGGCGTCGTTGTAGAGGTCAATCGGCTGGCCGAGCTTCTGCCCGTCGAGGTGGAGCTGCACGATGCCGTAGTCCCGGGCCTTGGTGAGCTGGGCCACGAGCTTGTAGCGGCCGTCGGCCTCGACGGGGAAGGCCAGCGTGAGCTTGTCGCCGGGCTTGGCGCCGGTCCACCACAGGTGGGCGTCGTCGCTCCAGCCGGCGCCGAAGTGGTCGAGGTCCTGGCGGCGGGCGAGGCCGCCCGTCTTCTCGGCGATCTGGAGGCGTTCGCCCTCGAGGGCACCCTTGACGCCGGTGGAGGGCGGGGGCACGTAGTAGCCGGTGCGGTCGGCCACCGGCGCTTCGTCGTAGGCATCGGTCTGCCCGGCCGCGAGGTACCAGTAGGCCACCGCGGCGTAGAGCGTGGGCTTGGTGTTGGGGTAGTACTTCTCGATGAAGGCATCGAACGAGGTCTGGAAGGGTACGTTGTCGGTGACGTGCCAGCGGTTGACGCACACGTGGCCGCGGTTGCCGCCGTCGTTGTGCGGCTGGTTGTGGTAGGCGTTGACGAAGAGGTCGGGGCAGCACCAGGCGTAGCCGAAGTAGTCCTCGGACCCGGTGCCGATGGTCGAGGGGAACTTCTCGCCGTCCACGTGGAACTTCTCGTCGCCCTCGCCCCACCAGCCGCCGCGGGGGTTCCACACGTGGAGCATCACGCCCACGTAGCGGCCGCGGCCCTGGGTCTTGAGCATCGTCCAGTCAATCGCCCTCCGCTCGGGCTCCTCGGGCAGGAAGGCGTCGCGGTGCCACTTCGCGTGGAAGCGGCCGAGCGTCTCGATGGGCTTCTTGAGGGGCGCATGGGTGACGGAGAGATTGACCGTGCGGTTGGCCGCGCCGTCGTTGACCAGCTCGATGCGCGCCTTCTTGGCGAACGGCATGTACCACAGGCAGTACATCTCGCCGTTGGCCATGCCCAGCGGTAGCGAGCGGTACTCCTTGTAGCCGGGCGCCGAGCCGAAGAAGTCGCCCAGCGGCGACCAGACGGCCGGCTTGGGCTCGTCGTCCCACGTGATCCGCAGGCACAGCTCGCGCAACACCTGAATGTCGTCGGGAGCCTTGGGCAGGTCGAGCTTCACGCGCAGCTCGGTGATGGCCTGGGGGCCGTCAATCTCGAGGGCCTGGGTCGCCCGGCCGGCCACCACCATCACGTCGTTTTGCTGCCTCGTGAAGCCGGGCCGCGCGCCGGCCGGGTCGGCGCCGCATTTCTCCTCGAGGAAGGCGTTGGCCTTCTCGAGCGCGGCGGTCTCCTCGGCCGACAGCGGCAGCTTGAACGTGGGCAACACGGTGTCCTTCGGGTAGGTCGTGTAGGTGAAGTGGTAGTAGGCGCCCCAGCCCTTGTCGGCGGTGATCTTGCAGGATTTCTGGAAGGGGATGGGCACGTAGCAGTTCCAGCCGCGCGCGAGCACGTGGCAGAGGGCGGCGCAGCGGAACGGCGCCTGCTTGCCATCGAAGTAATTGCGGAAGGGCAGGTCAATGGCCGGTTCCGCCGCGCCGTCGAGGAACACGCGCACGTGCCCGTCGCCCGCCTGGGCCGACCAGATGCGCCAGATGACGCCCGGCCCCTCCATCTCGGCGAACACCTCCTTGTCGCCCTCGCGGCGGATGATGCCGTTGCCATCGCCATTGGCGTCCCAGCGGACGTACTTGCCGGTCTTCTCGTCGTACTGGCTCGCGCGGTCGTAGCTCGACCACTGCTGGCACTTCTCGCCCGGGGCCGGCAGCACCGCCAGGGCCTCCAGATCGGTCAGCCGGCCGACCAGGTCGAGATACGTCCACTTCTCGCCCGCGGAGGCGATGGCCCCGCAGGCTCCCACAACCAGCCACACCGTCCGCGCCGCGGCTCTCATGCTCGTCTCCTCTGCTCTATCCCACTTGGGCATAGGATACCGGCAACGCCTCGATGCTAGCGCCCCTCCCCTGCCCTGTCAAGGCAGTCTCCGCCCCGCCCACACGCAAAAGGGCTTGCAAGCAGGCTTGGGCCGTGCTAGAATCTCTCCCGAGGACAGGCTCCGCCGCCCCGCGCGGCCCGGCCACTATTGCCGAGGAGTTCAGAAGTGGGTACCCTGCCCGCGCTGAAGGTGTTCGAAGAGGAAATCAGCCAGCTCAAGAAGCAGGTCGAAGGCATTCGCAAGAAGATGAAGGCTGCGGGGCCGGGCCCTACCTCCGCCGACATCCTGAACCGCTATATTGGCAAGAAGGCCGCCTTCGCCCTGCGCAATGGCCACGAGGTCGCCGCCACCCTGATCGAGCATGACCGCTACAACTGTCTGGTCGAGACGGGCGACGGCCAGATGGTTCTCCTGAAGCACGCGATTGACACCGTGAAGCCCCTCGAGTAAGCGTCCCCGATCCACACTCACGGGATCGGCGGTTCCCTCTGCGCGCCCGAGGCGCCGTGGCGGGATCCTAACCGTTCGTGCATGGTGTAGCCTGGCGCAATGCTCTACCGAGTGCGCCTACTCCAGCGGTTGCCGGCTTCCCCTGCCCCACACAGGCGGCCCTCGCGCGACAACGCCGACGCACGCATACCGGGCCCTGCGGCAGAGGCGCGCTTCGGCCGGAATACTACTCCGGCCGCGAATCAGGTTGCCTTCTTCCGTGCCGCGAGAAGCGCCTCCCTTGTCGAGAGCTATCGCAAGCGGGACGCTTGCGGCCACAATTGAGGCTCGGGCCGACGCCACGTGGCTCCGGCCACGGTAAGCTGGTTTGCAGCCGGAGCAGGAGGTGGGGGCCCCGCCGCTCAGTTCAGGGGGCCAGTTCGTGGTGCAGGCTCAAGCCCGTGGGCGGGCTCCGGGATGCGGAGCAGACGCCTCACGGACTCTCGATTCGCTCGGCCGAGGTGTTTCGCGGCAGCAAGATTGCGTCTCGACGCCGCGTGAAGGGGTGCCCGTGCACACCGCTCGTGGTGCAAGGGACGCCGGGCCGCACGCGCTGTGCGGCGCCGCACACCTGGACCCGGGCCGCCCCTGCGACGCCAGACACCGCGCCGCTAGGAGCCTGTCCAAGAATCCCCGTGGGCTGCGTTGCCGGCGCCAGCGGGG
>DAOOIT010000040.1:0-54056 GCA_035384565.1 Planctomycetota bacterium
CGTGCGGCTCGGAGGCGGCCGGCGAAAGGATAGCCAAACGAGTAGCGACAGGCCGTCGTACCGGTTCTTTGACAATTGGGTCTGACCTCCCGCGGGTTGGCAACCCGCGGGAGGTTGGGGGTTGGGGTTACCCTCCCGAGGGTATTGGAGCCTTCGGGAGGGGGGCGGCAAGGGTGGCCTGGCTCAGTCGCCCACGGGGTACTGTGGGCGGAAGGCGAGCGGCTCGCCGCTGCCTTCGGCGGCAGGCTGGCCCTCGGCGGGCGGGACGGCCTTGGGGCCGGGCGTTTCGAAGACGATCCGCTCGACGCTGATGCGCACGGGGAGGGCTTCCTGCCCTGGGAACATTTCGAGATAGCGGTCGCTCACGGTGGCACGCACCTGGTCCTGGATGGCGAGGAGATTCGGGCGGTCGAAGAGGCGGCACCGGAGTCTGGCCTCGGACGGCACCTTGGCGCCCTTGGGGAGGACGAGTTCGAGGGCGGCGTCGGCCACTTCGTCCATGGCGTTCACCGTTCGCGTGATGGCTTGCTCGACGCTCGAGGCGCGGAAGGCGACGGGGCCGCTGGGGGTGTCGAAGAGGAGGTAGCGGCCTTCGGTGCAGGCGGTGACGATCTGGACGGCGCGCAGGACGGCTCCGACAATGAGCAAGATGGCCAGGGTGAGGGCGGCGGCGGTGATGGTGATTCGGTGGGAGCGGAGGACGCGGTAGTTGGCCAGGAGGGGGTCGAGGCGCTGGCGCCAGAGGTCGAGCGTGATGGTGAGGATGAAGGCGGCGCCGAGGATGCTGGCCGCGAAGTCGATCCAGTTTGCGATGCGGCGGAGCGGCTTGATGCTCATGCGCGGGCTCCCTTCCTGTCAGTGTTCCCGTTCGAGGTTCTCGATGAATGAGGTGTCCACTCGTCCGCTGACGAAGGCGCTGTGGCCGAAGACCTCGAGGTAGAGGGGGACGGTGGTCTTGACTCCTTCGACGACGACTTCCTCGAGGGCGCGGCGCATGCACAGTCGCGCCTCCTCGCGGGTGCGGCGGTGCACGATGAGCTTGGCGATGAGGGAGTCGTAGTTCGGCGGAATGCGGTAGCCGGCGTAGGCGTGGCTGTCTACCCGGACGCCGGGCCCGCCGGGCCAGTAGAGCTTGGTGATGAGGCCAGGGCAGGGCTTGAAGTTGTTGGCGGGGTCTTCGGCGTTGATGCGGCATTCGATGGCCGCGCCCTGAATCTTCACGTCCTCCTGGCGGAAGCTGAGCTTCTTGCCCGCGGCCGCCTGGATCTGCTCGCGGACGATGTCTATGCCGGTGACCATCTCGGTGATGGGGTGCTCGACCTGGATGCGGCAGTTCATCTCGATGAAGTAGTGGTTGCCGTCGGGGTCGACCAGGAACTCGACGGTTCCGGCGCAGCAGTATTTGGCGGCGGTGGCGATGCGGACGGCGTCGTCGCCGAGGCGGCGGCGGAGCTTGGGGGTGATGATGGGACAGGGGGCTTCCTCGACGAGCTTCTGGTGGCGGCGCTGGAGGCTGCAATCGCGCTCGCCGAGGTGGACGACTCGGCCGGTGGAGTCGGCGAGGATCTGGACTTCGACGTGTCGGGCGCGTTCGATGACCTTTTCGATGTAGACGGCGGGGTTTCCGAAGGCGGCCTCGGCCTCGGAGCGGGCGACGGCCACGTGGTTCATCAGGGCGATCTCGTTGTTGGCGCGGCGCATGCCGCGCCCCCCGCCGCCGCGCGCGGCCTTGATCATGACGGGGAAGCCGACCTGGCGTGCCACGTCGCGCGCCTGGTCATCTGTCTCGATGGGGCCTTCGCTGCCGGGGACGATGGGCACGCCGCATTTCTTGGCGAGTTGGCGAGCGGAGGCCTTGTTGCCCATGAGCTGGAGGGTTTCGACCGAAGGGCCGATGAAGGTGAGGTGGCAGTCGCGGCAGACTTCGGCGAAGTGGGCGACTTCGGAGAGAAAGCCGTAGCCGGGGTGGATGGCGTCGGCGTCGGCCACTTCGGCGGCGGCGATGATGTGGGGGATGTTCAGGTAGCTCTGCGAGCTTTCGCCGGGGCCGATGCAGATCTTGTGGTCGGCCTGGTTCAGGTAGAGCGCGCCGGCGTCGGCCTCGGAGTAGACGCACACGGTCTGGATGCCGAGTTCCTTGCAGGCTCGGATGACCCGGAGGGCGATCTCACCACGCGAGGCGATCAGGATTCGCGAGAACACGACCACGGGCTCCTAGCGGCGAGAGCGGTCAGCCTCTCTTCGGGGCGATGACGAAGAGCGGCTGGCCATATTCCACGGTGCGGCCGTTCTCGGCCTCGATGGATTGGACGACGCCTTCGACCTCGGCCTTGAGCTCGTTCATGACCTTCATGGCTTCGATGATGCACAGCACGGTGTCGGGCTTGACTTCGTCGCCGACCTCGACGTACGGCTCGGCTTCGGGCGACGGCGCGCGGTACAGGATGCCGACCATTGGCGACTTGACAACGTGGACGCCGTCCGCGAGGGGCTTGGGCGGGGTGCCGGGCTTGGGGGCGTCGGACGGCGCGGCGGGCGACGGAACGGCCACCGTGGCCACGGGCGCAACCTCCCGGCCGCGGCCCCGCCGGAGCGCCACCTTCAGGTCGTCCACCTCGATCTCCAGTTCGTCGAGCTTCCGGGCATCCATCAGGCCGGTGAGCTTCTCGACCAGTTCGCGGATCTTCTCGAAGTCCATCTGTGTGCTCCCGTCTCGCGCGGCACGGGCGCCCGGCGGCGGGCGGCGCTAGGCGCGTTCGAGGTAAAGGCCGGTGCGCGTGTCCACCCGCACGCTCCCGCCCTGCTCGACGAACAGCGGCACCTGGATGGTGACGCCGGTCTCCAGCGTGGCCGGCTTGGTCGCGCCGCTCACGGTGTCGCCGCGCACGCCGGGGGGCGTGTCAATCACCTTGAGCACGACGCTGTCCGGCACCTGCACTTCGATCACGGCGTTGTCGTGGAACGAGACGAGGACCTCCATGTTTTCCTTGAGATACTTGTCCTTGCCGCCGAAGGCTTCCGGGCTGACGGGCAACTGCTCGAAGTTCTCGGGGTCCATCAGCACATAGTGGTCGCCCTCGCGGTACAGGTACTCCATGGCGCGCTTTTCGATGTAGGCCTGCTCGATCCGCTCTTTCGAGGCGAACGTCGGCTCGATCACCTGGCCTGTCTGCACATCCTTGAGCCGCGTGCGCACGAAGGCGTGGCCTTTGCCGGGCTTGATGTGCTGGAAGTAGACGACCTGGTACAGCTTCCCGTTGTAGATGATCGTCATCCCGTTCTTCAGGTCGTTGGTCGTGATGATCGGCACGGCAGACATTACCTCCTGGAGACAAGGTGCTGAACTCGCACGCCCTACGCCCCGACGGCTCGCCCTATAGGATAGCAGCTTCGAGCGATTTCGGCAAGGACGAGAGAAGCTCGGCGCCGTCCCGGCGCACGTGGACCAGGTCCTCGATGCGCACTCCGCCCCACCCATCCAGGTAGATGCCGGGCTCGACGGTGACGACCATTCCCTCGGCCAGGGTGTCCTCGGAGCGGGCGCTGAGGCTGGGGCTCTCGTGGACGCGCAGGCCGACGCCGTGGCCCAGGCCGTGCTTGAAGGCGTCGCCGTAGCCGGCCGCCTCGATGTGCTTGCGGGCCGCGGCGTCCACCTCGCGGCAGGGCACGCCGGGGCGAATGGCGGCGATGGCCATCTCCTGGGCCGCGCGCACGACCTCATAGACCTTGCGCCAGCGCGCGCTCGGAGGGCCGAGGAAGAGCACGCGGGTGCAGTCGGAGCAATAGAGGTTGCGCTGCGCGCCCCAGTCTATCAGGACGGCATTGCCCGCCCGAATGACGGCGCGCGTGGGCTGCGCGTGGGGCAGCGAACTGCGGCGGCGGGCGGCGACGATGGCCTCGAACGAGCTTCGCTGCGCGCCGCGGCGCCGCATCTCCTGCTCAAGGTCCAGGGCCACGTCGGCCTCGGTGCGGCCCGCGGCGAGGCGCGAGCGGACGGCCTGAAACGAGGCGTCGGCCAGGGCCGCGGCACCGCGGATCGCGGCGAGCTCGGCCTGGTCCTTCACCTGCCGCAGCTTCTCGACGAGTCCCTTCGTCGGCACCGTCTTCGCGCGCTTGAGTTCTTTGGCCAGGTCGCCGTGGGTGGCCACGGTGAGGACGTTCGGCTCGAAGCCGAGCGACTTGACGCGGGCGGACGTGGCCAGGCTGGCGGCGGACTTCACGAGGGAGACGGTGTGGCGCACGACCTCGCAGTCGGGGGCTTCGGCGGCGGCCTGCTCGGTGTAGCGGCCGTCGGTGATGAGCCAGGCCCGTTTGCGGCCGACCAGGAGATACGAGCTGTCGCCGCGGAAGCCCGAGAGGTAGGTCACGTTGGCCGTGTCGGCGACCAGGAAGGCGTCGAGCTTCTCCTGGCGCACGAGGTGGCGGAAGCGGTCGAGGCGTTCGGCGTGGCGGCTCACCGGGGTCGCAGCTCCTTGAGCATCTTGAGGCCGTCGGCGGCCTCTGGGGTGGTGGGGTGCTTCTGGGCGAGGCGTTCGAGGGTCTTGATCGCCTCCTCGCGCTTCTTGGCGGCGGCCTGGGCCTTCGCGGCGAGGAGCAGGGCTTTGGGGGCGTTGGGGCCGTCGGGGTCGGCGGCGGCCAGGTCGAGCCCCTCCTTGGCGGCCTCGTCGTGCTTGGCCTGCTGGAAGAGGATTTGGGCGCGCCTCAGGCGGGCCTGGCCCTGGAGCTCGGAGGCCGGGTAGCCGGCGAGGAGCCGGGAGGCGGCATCGAGGGCTTTGTCGAGCTGCCCGTCGCCCAGGTAGAGGTCAGTGAGGAAGAGCAGCAGGTCGTCGGCGTACTCGCTCTCCTTGTTGCCCCGCACGAGTTCCTCGGCCTGCTTCACGGCCTCCTTCTGGTTGCCCTCAGCGGCCGCGAGGCGGGCGCGCAGCAGCGACGAGTAGCCCACCAGCCGATCGGTCGGGAATTCCCAGTCCCACTCGTCGAGCGCCTCGTGGGCCTCCTTGTAGAGCTTGCGGCTGGTGTAGTCCTCCACGGTGCGGGGGAAGGAGCCCCGGCGGGCGGCCTGGACCCCCTCGGTGCGGTCGTGGATGGGCATGTCGGCGGCGCGCTCATAGGCTTTGAGGGCGGCGGGCGCGTCGCCCTTGGTGCGGTAGACGTCGCCGAGGCGGATCTGGGCGAGTCGCACCTGGGCGTCGGCGGCCTGGGCATGCTGGGTGAGGGTTCTCGTATAGGCCTTCTCCGCCTGCTCGAGGTCGTTGAGATAGTAATAGTAGATGTCGCCCTTCTCGTTCGAGAGGCGCGCGCGAAACGCCACGTCCTTGGCGCGCTTCTCGGCAGCGTCGAAGATGCGGAGGGCCTCCTCGGCGCGCTCGCGGGCGTTCCGTTCGACGGCCTGGGGGTCGGCCTTCTCGGCGTCCTTGAGTTTCAGGTCGCGCACGTGGCGGCCCACGAGCAGGCAGTGCTGCACGAAGGCCGCGTCGTCGAGTTCGCCGCCGCGCTCGACCAGCGGCCGCCCGGCGGCCACGATGAGAGCAGGGTCCTCCAGTTCGGCGGCGGCCTGCACGGCGGCGAGGAGGTCCGGAGTCGCCATCTTGTCGAACTGGTAATCCTGGAGAATCGGCTGGTAGTCGGCCACCTTGTCCCAGTGGCCGGCAGCGGCCCGGGCGTAGGCGGGGCCGGCGCGGACCTTCTGGCGCACCGTGTAGGCGGCGTTCTGGCTCTGGAGGGTGAGGGTCACCGTGTAGTCGCCGGGCCGCAGGTACACGTGGCTCGGGTCGCGCGCGGTGCTCGTCGTGCCGTCGCCGAAGTCCCACGACGGCTGGCACAGGAGCGCCCGGTTGGCGGGCCGGCTGGTGTCTTTGAACGCGAAGCGCACGAGCATCTTGCCATCGTCGAGCAAGGCATCGCCTTCGTTGGAGTACGAGAAGTCGGCGCTCAGGGCCTGGCCGCGCACCTCGTAATCCACCAGTTTGCCGTAACGCAGCGGGGCGAAAGCCTGGGGCGGGATGATCTGGAAGTGGAGGAACTTCTGCCCGCGCTGCATGCCGGGCATCCACCAGGCCACGCCGGCCGCCTGGGCGCCGGAAGCCTCGATGTGCACCAGGGTGATCGCGTGCAGGCCGGCCTTGAGCGTGAGCGGCTCGCTGGCCACGTGCTGGTCGCGCGGGGTGCCGCCCAGCTGCGTCCACGAGGCCGCGGGGGCGCCGTCCACGAGCAGAAGGCCCAGATCGTCCACCACGATGGCGAACGTGATCTGCGTCTCCTTGTCGAGGGCGAGCCAGCCCTTGTAGAGGCTCATGTAGTTGTCGGAGGGGCCGAAGAGGTTGAGGCCGTGGAAGATCTGTTGGACGGGCGCGGCGCCGTAGGCGGGCAGGGCCTTGGCCCACGCGTCACGGGCCTGCGCCAGGGTCTTGACCTCGCCGCCCTTGAAGGGGCGCGTCTCGAGCCACACGCCGCGCTGCGGCTCCCAGTCGCTGGCGACGGGCTTGGCCGCGGGGTTGCCGTAGTAGATGTGCATGGTGTCGGAGGGCGTCGCGATGCCGGCCACCAGGCTCACGTAGCCGCCGAAACCGATGTCCACGATCTTGAAGGGCGCCGGCTTGCCGCCGATCTCCACCCGCAGGTCGGCCCCGTCGGGTTGGAGGAACTCCGCCGTCGGGAAGCTGACGAACACACAGTCGAGGTCGGGAAGTTTCGGCTGCTTGGCTTCGGGGGCTGGAATGGAGACCGTGCGGCGCGCCTGCCAGGCGGCGTACTGGCCCCAGGTCTCAGCGGCGAGTGCGGTCGCGCCCGCCGCCAGACACGCTGTCGCTGCCGTCAGCCATCGGGTCATCGCTATCGCGTTCATAGGCTCCGCCGCCCCTCGCCCCAGGCAACGGTAGCAAATCCCGCGAGCCAAGTCAACCGGCGGACGAAGATGCCCGCGGGGTGTGGGCCATCTCTGTAGGTAGCTTCTGCTGCGGATTCCCGTAGCGACAAGCGTCCCGCTTGTCGAACGGATGAAGGGAGCCGCAAGTGGAACGCTCGCGGCTACCTCTGCCTCGGGCCTTCCCCTGTTCCGGGGACTCTCCCATCAGAAACCACCTACGATTCCGGCCCGCACCCCGATGCCCACAGGGGGGCTTGCGTTGCGTGGGCGGCCTGGCTATCTTCAAGCGAATGAGCACGTCACGCATCGCCGTGCTGCGCCCTGGGGCTCTGGGCGACGCAGTTCTGACCTTGCCCGTCCTCGAGTCGCTGTCAGCAACAGGAGCCGCGGTGACGGCTGTGGGGCACGCCGTGTTCGCCCTCGCCGCCGACTGCGGGCTGGCGGCGGCACATGTTGCCTTCGATGATGTGCGGCTGCTCGGTCTCTTCGCCGATGGGGGCTCGTGCAGCCTGTTCGCTGGCTTCGATCTCGCCATCGCCTATGGCAGCGGCGATTCGTCTCTGGCGGCCAGCCTCCGTCGCAGCGGCGTGCGCCGCGTGGTCCAGTGGCCATCCCGTCCGCCGGCCGGCGCCCACATGGTTGCCCATCTGCTCGGGGCGATCGAGACAGCGGGGCTGGGAGCGGCGTGCCGCGCGCCTTCGCTGCCGCCCCGAACGGCGTGGCTGGATGCCGCGCGCGCCTGGCTGGGCTCCCAAGGGCTGAGCGGCGCCTTCGCGGCCATCCACCCCGGCAGCGGCGGGCGCGCCAAGCGGTGGCCCGTCGAGCGCTTCGCGGCCTTGGCGCCTGCGTTGGCGCTGCCGATCGTCTGGCTCCTCGGCCCTGCCGAGCAGGCGGATGACGAGGCGCGCGAAGCGGGCCGGCGGCTGGGGGTTATGGCCGAGAACCTCCCCCTGACCACACTTGCCGGTCTGCTCGCGAGTTGCTCGGCCTACGTGGGGAACGACTCGGGCGTGACGCACCTGGCCGCCGCGGTCGGGGCGCCCACGGTAGCGCTCTTCGGCCCCACGGACCCGGCCGTATGGGCTCCGCTGGGGGCCGACGTGAGGGCGCTGGGCGGACCGGGGGCGGGTGGGTTCGCCGCTCTGTCGGTGGAGGCCGTTGCCGACGCCGCGCGCCGCATGCTCGCGCTCAGGCACCCTCGCTAGGGCCCTTCTCCGCCGCTCCCCCCTCTGTTTGCTCGGGCGCCGCCTCGCCGCTCTGCGGGGCCTCGGCGGCCGGGGGCGCCTCAGGCGCCCCGGCCTCGGGACCGGCCTTGGGAGCAGGCGGCTGGAGCGGCACGGCCGGCTTCGGGTCCAGCTCGGGCGTGCACGAGTGTTCCGGGCACTCGCCCCGCAGGGCGGCCAGGATGTCGGGCAGGATCGCCTCGAAGAGGGCCGTCTTCGAGAGCGTGCCGGCCGCGACGTGCGGGGTGGCCACGACGTTGTCGAGCTTGAGCAGCGGGTTGTCCCTGGGCGTCGGCTCGACGGCCCAGGCGTCTATGGCCGCGCCGCCGAGGCGGCCTTCGCGCAGGGCGTCGGCCAGGGCCGCCTCGTCCACCAGCCCGCCGCGCGCGGTGTTGACGAGGAACGCCGTGGGCTTCATGAGGGCCAGCCGGTCGGCGTTGACCAGGTTCGCGGTCTCGGGCGTGAGCGCGGCGTGAAGCGACACGAAGTCGGCCTCGCGCAGCAGGTCGTCAAGCTCGCGGCGCCCGAGGCCCATCTCGGCCTCTTCCTCCTCCGAGAGGCGCTCCTTGTCGTAGTACACGAGCTTCATGCCAAACGCCGCGGCGCAGTGGGCGGTCTCGATGGCCACATCGCCCATGCCGATGAATCCGAGGGTCTTGTTGTGCACAAGGCCGATGCCGTCGAGCCCCGCCCAGTTATAGGCATAGGCGCCGTCGGCCGCCTTGCGCGGCGCGGGGCCGGCCTCCTTGAGCGGGCGTCGCACGACCCTCTGATGGGCAGGGATGAGCTTCTTGGCCAGCGCGAGCAGGAGCAGGATGGTGTGCTCCGCGCACGCCGTGTGAGCGGGCGCCGGACACAGGCTCACGTGCACGCCGGCCTCGCGCGCGGCCGCGAGGTCCACTCCCGCCGTGCGGCTGCCGACTTTGAGCACCAGGCGCAGTTCACGCGCCTTCTCCAGCGTCTCGCGCGTCAGCGGTCGCCGCGCGCCGCTGAGGCCCGTGACAAGCACGTGAGCCGTCTCGAGCAGCTTCCCGGCCGCCTCGGGCTCCCCGTCGTCGCACTGGGCAAGCTCGAGCGGCAGCCCCTCCGGCTGATGCTCTCGCAGGAACGCCGCCAGGGCGTCAAACCAGGCCTGGGACACTCTCTCGTGCAGCAGGATCGTCGCCATCGCTTGCTCCTGGGGTTGCAGCGGGTGGCCACATTATATCAAAGGGGCGCCCGATTGCAATCGAGGCAGGACCTCGGCCAGCGACTTGATCACGTCGCGCCCGGTGCGCGAGCCGCTTCGGTCGAGGAGCAGGGCGCGACACCCGGCCGCCCGCGCGCCTGCGACATCCTCCTCGGGCGAGTCCCCGATCATCAGCACCCGACTCGCGGCGGCGCCGGCCAGTTCCACTGCGGCGTCGAAGATGCGGCGCGACGGCTTGGCAAAGCCGGCCTCCGCCGAGGCGAGCACGAAATCAGTTGCGTTCGACAGCCCCAAGCCCTCGCAGATGCGCGCGAGGCGGGAGTCGAAGTTCGACACGATGCCCAGGCGAAGGCCGGCCTCGCGGAGGCCGCGGAGGCCCGGCAAGGCATCGGGGAAGAGACGCCAGTTCCCGGGCTCCGCGAATCGCTCGAACAGGGCATGAAAGCACGCTTCTCCGGGCGGTGCCAGGCCCGCCAGCTCGAACGTGCGCCGCACTGTGCCCCGCCACCAGGCCCTCTCCATCGCGTCGGACGTCTCCAGGCCGCCGGTGCCCGCGAATCGCACGGGCGCGCGCTCGCGCCACGCGGCCCGGAACCCGGCCTCCAGTGCGGCAGCCTCGGCGCGGAGGCCGTGCTCCCGCGCCACAGTGGCGTACACCGCACCCACCGACGGCTGTGGCACGAACAGCGTGCCCGCGGCGTCCAACAGCACCGCGTCGCACGCAAGATCGCGGTTCAGCTCGCGCACGACGTGCTCCTGCTCTCAGTGCCGAACCCAGCAAAGCGGAATCCCCCGACATTTGCAAGCCTCCTTGCCCACTACTATAATGAATCAACTCTGCGAACCCCGTCCGTCACGCGCGCGCATGGCGCACCAGGAGTGACCCGGCTTGGCGACCTGTCTGATCACAGGCGGCGCGGGCTTTATCGGCTCGAGCCTTGCCCGCGCTCTCCTCGAACGCGGCGACACGGTGCGCGTGCTCGACAACTTCTCAACGGGCAAGCGCGAGAATCTCGCCGACCTTGCGGGCCGAATCACGCTGTTCGAGGGCGACGTCGCCGACATCGCCCTCCTCCGCGAAGCCGTGAGGGGCGTCGAGTACGTCTTTCACGAGGCCGCCCTCGCCTCCGTGCCTCGCTCCGTCGAGGACCCCCTCGGC
Source organism: Planctomycetota bacterium (assembly GCA_035384565.1). NCBI lineage: Bacteria > Pseudomonadati > Planctomycetota > Planctomycetota bacterium. The sequence continues at coordinate 10,437 of DAOOIT010000040.1, forward strand.
ACGCACGAGGCCAACGTGACCGGCACCGTGCGGCTGCTCGCGGCGGCGCGCGACGCCGGCGTCAGGAGGCTGGTCTACGCTGCGTCGTCCTCGGCCTACGGCGACCAGCCCGCCTTGCCCAAGGTCGAGACGATGGCCCCCAGCCCCCTGTCCCCCTATGCCGTCTCGAAGCTCGCCGCCGAGTACTACTGCCAGGCATTCGCCGCCTGCTACGGCCTTGAAACGGTCTGCCTCCGATACTTCAACATCTACGGTCCCCGCCAGGACCCCGCGTCCGTCTACGCCGCCGTGATCCCGCGTTTCATCGTGGCCATGCTGCGGGGCGAGCGCCCCGTGATCTATGGCGACGGCGAGCAGTCGCGCGACTTCACCTACATTGCGGACTGTGTGAGTGCGAACCTGCTGGCCGCCACCGCGCCCAGGGCAGTGGGCAAGACGGTAAACGTCGCCTGCGGCAAGCGCTATACCCTCAATGAGCTCGTGGCGCTGCTCAACCAGATCCTCGGCTCCGCCATCGAGCCGATCTACGAGCCCGCCCGACGCGGCGACGTGAAGCACTCGCAAGCCAGCATCACCGAGGCCCGGCGCCTCCTCGGCTACAGGCCGCACTACTCCTTCAAGAAGGGGCTGCGCGAGACCGTGGCCTGGTTCCAATCGCATCTGGCCTGAACCCCAAGGAACCCTCACGATGCTTTCCCTCGACTACATCCGCGAGAACCCCGACGCCGTCCGCGCCGCCTGCCGCGACAAGCGAGCCGCCGTCAACGTGGACGAGCTCCTCGCCCTCGACGCCGAGCGGCGCGACCTGCTCCGCAAGGTCGAGGACCTCCGCAGCGAGCACAACGCCGCCTCCAAGAGCATCGCACCCAAGAAGAAGGCCGGCGAGGACCTGGCGGCGACCTTCAAGCTCCTCGGCGAACTCTCCGACCACATCAAGAGCCTGGAAGGAACCCTGAGCGAGCTACAGGCCAAGCTGGATGCCTTGCTCCTCTACGTCCCCAATTGCCCCTCCGATGCCGTTCCACCGGGCGACGACCCCGCGAAGCACAACGTCGTCCGCCGCACCTGGGGCGAGCGGCGCTCGTTCGATTTCGAGCCTAAGCCCCACTGGGAACTGGCTAAGGCATTGGGGATTATAGACTTCGAGCGCGCCGCCAAACTCTCGGGCGCCGGTTTCGCGCTCTTCACCAACCTGGGCGCGCGCCTCGTGCGCGGCCTGATGAACTTCATGCTCGACCTGCACACGACCGAGCACGGCTACACCGAGGTCTGGCCCCCGAAGCTCGTGAACCGCGCCTCCATGACCGGCACCGGCCAACTCCCGAAGATGGAAGAGGACATGTACCGCTGCGACGCCGACGACCTCTTCCTCATCCCGACGGCGGAAGTGCCTGTCACGAATATACATAGAGACGAGATCCTCGACGGCTCCCGCCTGCCGATCTACTACACCGCCTACACCCCCTGTTTCCGTCGCGAGGCCGGCTCGTATGGCAAAGACACACGCGGCCTCATCCGCGTCCACGAGTTCGACAAGGTGGAACTCGTGAAGTTCGTCCGCCCCGAGACCTCCTACGACGAACTGGAGGCGCTCACGGCCAATGCCGAAGCCGTTCTCCAGCGTCTCGGCCTCGAGTACCGCGTCATCGAGCTGTGCCGCGGCGACCTCAGCTTCGCCTCCGCAAAGACCTATGACCTCGAGATCTGGGCACCAGGCGTCCAACGCTGGCTCGAGGTCTCGTCGTGCTCGAACTTCGAGGAGTTCCAGGCCCGCCGCGCGGGCATCCGCTTCCGCGACAAGGGGCAGAAGCCGCGATTCCTCCACACCCTCAATGGCTCGGGCGTGGCCTTCGCCCGCCTCGTGCTCACGCTCATCGAGGCCAACCAGCAGGCCGATGGCAGCATCGTGATTCCAGACGCGCTGAGGCCTTACGTCCGCGGCATCGAGCGCATCGAGCCGCGCACCTGATACATCGGAGCGGAACTCTCCACTCCGGAGAAACGTCCAAGCAGCCAGATGGCTCCAGGGGAGCCTAACCAAGGCGATCAGGAGCACAAGCCGATGGCACAGCGTATCTCAGGCGTTCTGCTCGCTCTGGCCGGCCTTCTCGTCATCGGGGCGCTCGTGGCCTGGGGCGTTGACACTCACCGTGCTGCCACCAGCGGCCCGCGCTGGCGCCGACGCCTTGTCACCGCAGGTTTGGCCGTCCTCGCGGCCCTGGGCGCTTACGGCTGCGACTCCGGGGCGGGCGTCCCGAGGCCCGTGGCCGATCAGGCGGCGGCCAACGACGTGCCCCTGCCGGACACGCCCGAATGGAAACACATCGAGACCACCTGGCGCGAGGCCAGCGAGGTTGCTTCTGGCAAGCGCGGCCCCTACCCCTTCGATCGCGCGGGCAAAGAGAAGCTCCTCGCCGCACTCAAGGCCGCTGTCGCAGGGGTCGAGGCCCTCCAGCAGCGCGCCGCGCTCAGCGACGCCGCGGCCGGCCTCCTCAAGCAGGACCTCGCGCTCCTGGAGCGCGGGGTCCAGGAGAACCGCCCCACCGAGATGAAGATGGCCACCTGCTACGCGCCGATGCCCTTCCGCCCCGTCGAAGACAGCCTGAAGCGCCTGGCCGACCGCCTCCCGCTCCTCGAGAAGCTCGCCGCAGCCGGCAAGGTCCCGCGGCAGGTCATTGGAAAGGTGATTGCCACCGTGGAACGCGACATCACCACGCTCGGCGACGAGAAGCTGCTGGCAGGCCTCGTCGAGCCCGACCGCCAGAGAGCCGAGGAGACTCGCAAAGCCGCGGCCGACCTCGTCGCCAAGCTCAAGGCGGCAATGGGCGACTAGAAGTAGATTGGTGCCGCTCCCTACGGCGGGTTCCAATGCCTCCGGCAGGGGGCGGAATGCCGCGCCAGCGAGGTGGGGATTGCGTCAGGACTCTCTTGTCTTCGAGCTCACCCAACGCTGCAACTACGACTGCCTGCATTGCTATAATGCGTGGAAGAACCCCGTGGACTACCCGATGGGGGAACTGCCCACGGGCGAGACGCTGGCGATGTTGGGCAAGATGCTCGGTGAGACAGGGGCGAGTCTCGTGACCCTGAGCGGCGGGGAGCCGCTGCTGCGGAGCGACGTCTACGAGGTTGTGGATTTCCTGGTGAAGCGGGGCGTGGCGATCAACTTCATCACCAACGCCTCGCTGCTCGATGAGGCGGCAATAGCCCGCCTGTCGCCCGACAAGGTGGGTGTTTTCGAGGTGCCGCTGCTGTCGTGCGAACGGGCGATTCACGACAGGATGAGCGGGGCGCCCGGGGCGTTCGACAAGATGACGAACGCCGTGGCCGACCTCAAGCTCCGCCGCCAACGGGTGGTCGGCGTGTTCGTGGCGACGCGGCTGAACCTGTCCGCCTGGCGCCAGACGGCCGAACTGGGCATCGCGCTCGGCGTGGACGGCATTATGTTCAACCGCTTCAATCCAGGCGGGCGCGGCATCGAGAACCTGCCCTTGCTCCAAGCCACGCCCGCGGAGCTTCAGGCGGCGCTCGACGACGCGGAGCGGATTTGCGAGGAATACGACTTTCCAATAAGCTGCTCCATCGCCATGCCGCCCTGCTTGCTCGACACTAGGCGCTACCGGCGATTGACCTTCGGCTTCTGCGCCGCGGGCACCGAGCGGGCGTACTACACGCTCGACCCGCTGGGCAATGTGCGGCCCTGCAATCACTCGCCGACGATTCTGGGCAATATTCGCACGGTGCCGTTCGAGGCGATGGCTACGGGGCGTGCGATGCGTGAGTTCAAGGCGGCGCGCCCCGGCTTCTGCCGCGGATGCCGCATCGAGGAGACATGCCTGGGCGGCTGCAAGGCCGCGGCCGAAGCCGCATGCAGGGACCCGTCCGCGATGGACCCGTTCCTCGCGGCGTTTCACGGCACGGCCAGGAAGCTTGGGTGAACAGGATGGCGCCTCTCCGACGTCATCGTGAGCCGCTCGAACGACATTTCAGGGGCTTGCCGCTGCAACAGGGGCATCGTCCTGCATTGCGGCGTCAAGCCCGTGAGAGGTCCCTCGACGAGCTCGGAATGACAGGGGCGACGCTCTGCCCCGTCGCCTGGGCCGCCGCCTGCCACGTGAACGGAGGAACAGGATGGAGCCATTGAGGATCGGGTTCATTGGAACCACCGCGCCCCACGCGTTCATGTTTCTCGACACGCTGCGGCTGATGCCCGAGACGGTGGGCCGCATCGCGCTGGTCGAGAGCGACATGGCGCGCATTGACAAGGCGGCCTGCGAATTCGTGTACGGCAGCTACGAGGACATGCTGTACGCCGAACGGCCTCAGTTGTGCTTCATCATGCAGCGGGCCGACGAGGTGGAGGACCCCGCGCTGCGGTGCGCCGAGAATGGCGTGCCGTTCGTGCTCGACAAGCACTGCGCGCGGTCGGCCGAATCGCTGCGCCGCATTGTGGACGCCTGCGCGCAGTACCAGGTGAGAATGGCCACGGGCTACATGTGGCGCTACAGCCCCATCGCGCGGCAACTGCGGGCGTGGGTGGCGGCGGGGATGTTCGGCCGGCCATTCTGCTTCGACATGCGAATGGTCACCACCTCGGCTGAAGTGCGCCTCGGCGACGAGCAGTTCGCCTGGCTCTTCGAGCGCGACAAGTCGGGCGGCGGCGTGCTGCTGTGGCTGGGCTGCCACTACATTGACATCGCGCGCTTCATCCTCCAGCGCGAGGTGGTGGCCGTATCAGCCATGACCTCGCGCCTCACGACGTCGGCCAGCGACGTCGAGGACGTTGCGAGCGTTTCGTTCCAGCTTGAGGACGGCATCGTGGGCACGCTGCACTGTGCCTACGTGATGCCGAAGGGGCTCAAGGACGCCTACGACACTTCGTTCGGCCTCTGGGGCAGCGAGGGCGACGCCACGTGGGCCCCCGTTATCGGGCTGAACCCCACGCTGCGCATCCGCTCGGTACACGGCGACATGGCCCGTTGCCCCGAGCGCACGATCCAGTACCACGACACGCCCGAGCCCAAGGCTTACTGCGGCACGCAACTGGCCGTGCATTTCCTGCGCGACATGGTCACCAGCCTGGCGGCCGGACGCGACTTCGTCACCACGGGCGAAGACGCCTTGAGGGTGCTCGAGATCTGCGAGGCCGCCTACCAGAGCGCCGAGACGGGCCAACGCGTCGAGCTCCCGCGGTGACGAGCGACAACGTGTGTGTCCGTCCGTGTCTGTCCGTGTCTGTCCGTGTCTATCCGTGTCATCTGAGGAGCATGCCCCAATGACCCGAAGGGAACGCGACACGCTGAGGACGCTCGCGCGACAGGTCGCCGAGATCGCGGCCCTGCCCGTGCAGCAGGAGACCATCCAGGCCCACAAGGCGCTCAACGCCCTGAAGCCCATTCGCCCCATGGTGATGATTGACCAGGTGTGCTGGCACGAGATGAACGTGGACGACGAACTGACGCTGCGGACGGCGGACCCGTTCTGCCGCGGCATCGAGACCCGCCTCCGCCGCACGCTCTACCAGTGGCGGCACATGCGCGGCGACATGGTGGTCGAGCCGTTCCTGGAGTTCGGCAAGGCCATCCGCGGCATGGGCTTCGGCCTCGGCGTGGTCGAACAGACCGCCGTCACCGACCCCAAGAGCGACGTGGTGGGCCACCAATTCGAGGACCAGCTCAAGACCGAGGCCGACCTCGAGAAGATCCGCATGCCCCAGGTGTGGCACGACGAGAAGGCCACGGCCGAAACCGAGACGCGCGCGAACGACATCCTCGGCGGCATCCTGGGCGTCCGCATGCAGGGCGCCTACCCCGTCTTCTCGCCCTGGGACAGCATTGTGTGCTGGCACGGGGCGGAGGAGACGATCATGGACCTGGCGTTCCGCCCCGAGTTCATGCACCAGATCATCGCGCGGGTGACGGAGTGCAGCCTCTCGATGCTCGCGCAGCTCGAGGCCCAGGGCCTGCTCGGCCACCACCAGGGCACCATCCACTGCACGGGCGCCTACACCGATGAACTGCCCGCCCGCGGCTTCGACCCCGCCCGGCCACGGCCGGCCGACCTGTGGACCTACGCCATGGCACAGATTTTCTCCACCGTCTCGCCCGCCATGCACGAGGAATTCGAGATCAACTACGCTCGGCGCTGGACGCAGCAGTTCGGCCTCTGCTACTACGGCTGCTGCGAGCCGCTGGACGAGAAGGTGGACATGATCCGCAAGCTGCCCAAGGTGCGCAAGATCTCGATGAGCCCGTGGGTGAATGTGGACAAGGGCGCCGAGCGGATTGGCCGCGACTTCGTCTTCAGCCGCAAGCCGAACCCCGCCTTCCTGGCCGGGCCCACCTGGCAACCCGAGGTCGTGGAGAAGGACCTGCGCGACACCCTGGCCGCCTGCCAGCGCCACGGCTGCCCCTGCGAACTGATCCTCAAGGACATCTCCACCGTCTGCTACGAGCCGCAGCGCCTGTGGGCCTGGGCTGAGATCGCACGGAGGGTGGCGAGAGGATAACCTGTTGGAAATCGCCCGGCGGATTGGACGGGCTTGCGGTGGAGTTTGTGGATGCTATGGACCGAGCGGCCAGAGGCAAACACCGCGCGGTGCTGTCGCTCGTTCCGCAGGGGAAGCTTCAACCGGCCGACCTGGCTAGCCGTTGGCCAGGAGCTTGCGGAACTCGTCTTCGCTGATCACCGTGACGCCCAGGTCGCGAGCCTTGGCCAGCTTGGAGCCGGCGGCTTCGCCGGCCACCACATAGTCGGTCTTCTTGCTCACGCTCGAGGCTGCCCGCCCTCCCCTCTCGCGCACCAGCGCCTCCGCCTCCTCCCTGGTCAGGTGCTGAAGGGCGCCTGTGAACACGAAGGTCTTGCCCGCAAAGGCGCTTGTTGCCGGTTCGATCCGCTTGGGCAGCGGCGGGAACTGCACTCCGGCTCGGCGCAGCCGCTCGATGGCGGCCAGATTGCTCGGGTTGTCGAGGAATTCACGGACCGAGCGGGCCAGCGTCGGGCCGATCTCGTGCGTGCTGGCCAGGCGGGCCTCGTCGGCAGCGAGGAGGGCCTCCAGCGAGCCGAACTCCTGGGCGAGCACGTCGGCGACGTGTTCGCCCACATGCCGGATTCCCAGGGCGAACAGGCAGCGCGCGAGGGGCCTCGTCTTCGATGCCTCGATGGCGTTGAGGAGATTGCGGGCCGACTTCTCGCCCATTCGCTCGAGGCCCGCCAGTTGCTCTTGGGTCAGGTCATAGAGGTCGGCGGGGCTGGCCACCAGCCCCTTCTCCACCAGTTGGTCCACAAGCTTGGTCCCCAGGCCCTCGATGTCCATCGCCGCGCGCGAGGCGAAGTGCTCGATCCGCCCCTTCACCTGCGCCGGGCAGCCGAAGTTGATGCACCGCGCCACGACCTCGCCCTCCGGCCTCTGGGCCCTCGCGCCGCAGACCGGGCAGTTCTCGGGCATCCGGAACTTCCGTTCGGAACCCGTGCGCTTCTCCAACACCACGCCAACGACCTCGGGGATCACGTCTCCTGCACGCTGCACGACCACAGTGTCGCCGATTCGCACATCCTTGCGATCAATCTCGTCCTGATTGTGGAGGGTGGCGTTGGCGACCTCCACGCCGCCGACCCGGACGGGCTCGAGCCGCGCAACAGGCGTGAGGGCGCCCGTGCGGCCGACCTGGACTTCGATGTCGCGCACAATGGTGGTGGCCTGGCGCGGCGCGAACTTGTAGGCCACCGAGTACCGCGGGCTCCGCGACCGCTCGCCCAGCCGCCGCTGTTGGTCCAGGCGATTGACCTTCAGCACCACGCCGTCCATCTCAAACGCGAATGCGTCTCGACCCTCCCCCATCCGCTGGCAGAAGCGGATGGCCTCGTCGAGCGTCCGACAAGTCGCCCTGGGTTGGACGACGCGAAACCCCAGCGCCTCGAGAAGATCGAGTTCCTGCTCATAGGTCTCGCAGGATCTGCCCTCCAGCCCGCCGATCCCATAGAGGAAGATCTGAAGGGGCCGTGAGGCGGTAATGCGCGGGTCGAGTTGGCGGAGCGAGCCCGCCGCCGCGTTCCGCGGGTTGGCGAACGGCTCCTGGCCCGCCTCCTCGATGCGGCGGTTCAGCTCGGCGAAGCGTTGCTTCTCCATGTACACTTCGCCGCGGACCTCGATCCGGGCCGGAGGCTTCACGCGCTCCTCGCGCAGAACCACAGGAATCGCCTTGATGGTGCGGAGGTTCTGCGTGACGTCCTCGCCCGTCTCGCCGTCGCCGCGCGTGGAGCCCAGCACGAGGCGGCCGCCCTCGTAGACCAGTTCGACCGCCAAGCCATCCAGCTTCGGTTCGGCCACCACCTCGAACGGTTCACCACCCAGGCCGTCGGCCGTTCGTCTCCACCATTCCGCCAGTTCGCCCTCGCTGGTCACCTTGCCGAGGCTCAGCATCGGGATCGTGTGGCGCACCGTGCCGAACGCCGCGACCGGTTGGCCGCCTACGCGCTGGGTCGGGGACTCGGGCGTGACCAGCTCCGGATACTCGGCCTCCAACCTGGCCAGCCGGTCGAACAGCCGATCATACTCGGCGTCGCTGACCTCAGGCCTATCCAGGACGTAGTAACAGTGGTTGTGATGCTCAATCTGCTTGCGAAGGCGTTCGGCTTCATCACGAATGCGGGCGGGGACCTCGGCCATGCCTTCTGCCCTTCCCACGATGCGCTGTGGCATGTCACCGCGTGAAGTACTCGCGGCTGGAGCGACGGACCAGCCCCACCACCACGAACACCAGGGCTCCGCAGGCCAAGGCGAGCAGGATCACGCTGGCGACCGGCTCCTGCGACGGGAGCTGGGCCGCTCCGCCTGAGCACACACAGAGCAACGCGCCGGCAAGCAGGCCGTCCCAGCGCGCGGCCCAGATTCGCCCGATGCCCAGCACGCCAAGAAGCAAGGCGAGCCCTGCCGCGATCTTGCCCCAGACACCCGCAGAAACAAGATGCGCGGCGAGCCCGGCAGCAACTGCCGCCAGGGCCAGACATTGGATCACGACGAGAAACGGCCGGTGCTGCGTGGGGGACGGCTCGGGCTCGGGCTTCGTTATCAGGCGCCCTGCCAGCCGCTCCCGAGGAGCCGGCGCCACCGTAGGAACCGGCTCCGGCTCGCCATCTGGCACGGCCTGCGTCGCGGTCTCGGCGGGCACCGGCTCCTTCAACCACGAACCCTCCAGCGTGGTGGGGCCGTGGGTGGGCTCGTAGCGGGCGCGAACGTCCCGCGGTCGAGAGAGCTCGTCAGCAGGGTGGGGCGAGGCTGCCGGCTCCTCTGCCCGGCTCGGTCCGGGGCTCTCAGAGGCAGGGGCCGCACCCTCTGCGGTCGGCTGCGAGGCGGTCGGCTGTGGGGCCTGTGGCGCCGCCCCCCCAGGCATGCCTTGCGGCGGAGCCAGCGCCGGCAGGCCGTCCAGGCCTGTATCGAGTTGGCCGGGAACATGAATGGCCGCTCCGCACGCCTTGCAGCGGCCGGTCATGCCCGCATAGCGGTCGTCTACCTTGAACACGCGGCGGCAGACGGAACACTCGCCCTGGATCATGGGTCAGTGCCTTCGCGTGCAGAGGGCTCCCGCTGGCCGCCGCCCATCGAGCGAGCGGAGAGGCAGGCGGAGCCGCATGCGCCGGCCCCGCCCACCTGCTCTCATCTCGGAATGGCCGCGTCGCGCGCGCTCTTGAAAGGGCTACTTTGAGCCCTTCTTCGCCGCCTTGGGCTTAGGCGGCTCCTCGGCCACCGCCTGGGCGGCCGCCAGCCGAGCGATGGGCACGCGGAACGGGCTGCACGACACGTAGTTCATGCCCACGCGGTGGCAGAACTTCACGCTCGACGGCTCGCCGCCGTGCTCTCCGCAGATGCCCACCTTGAGGTCCGGCCTGGTCGCCCGCCCGCGCTCGATGCCGCACTGGACGAGCTCGCCCACGCCCTTCTGGTCGAGGACGTTGAATGGGTCCTCCGGCAGGATGCCGGCCTCGATGTAGTGGGGCACGAAGCCGCCTACATCGTCGCGGCTGAAGCCGAACGTCATCTGCGTGAGGTCATTGGTGCCGAACGAGAAGAACTGCGTAGCCTGGGCGATTTCGCCGGCCAGCAGGGCGGCCCGAGGGATCTCGATCATCGTGCCGTAAAGATGCGGCACCTTCTTGACGCCGTACTTCGCGGCGACCTCGGCGTGCACCTTGCCCACGAGCGCCGCCTGGTTGGCCAGCTCCTTCACGTCGCAGGTCACGGGAATCATGATCTCGGGCAGGGCCTTCTTGCCCTCCTGGGCCAGCTCGGCCGCGGCCTCGAGGATGGCGCGAATCTGCATCTCGCTCACCTCGGGGTACGTGATGCCCAGACGCACGCCGCGGTGGCCCATCATCGGGTTCGTCTCGTGGAGCGCGGCGGCACGGTCCTGGATGTCCTCCGGCGAGATGCCCAGGCTGTCGGCCAGGCGCTTCTGCTCCTCGGCCTTCCGCGGCACGAACTCATGCAGCGGCGGGTCCAGCAGCCGGATGGTGACCGGCTTGCCGGCCATCGCGGCCAGGGTGGCCTTGATGTCGCTCTTGACGTGGGGGAACAACTCGTCGAGGGCCTTGCGGCGCTCGTCCGTTGTGTTGCTGAGGATCATCTTGCGCAGCTTGAAGAGCGGCTCTTCCGAGCCTTTGCCGTAGAACATATGCTCGGTGCGGAAGAGGCCGATGCCCTCGGCGCCGAACTCCAGGGCCTTGCGCGCGTCGTCGGGCGTGTCGGCATTGGCGCGGACGCCCAGGCGGCGCACCTTGTCGCAAATCTTCAGGAAGGCGCCGAAGTACGGGTTCTCCTCGCTGCCGACGATCATCGGAAGCTCGCCCTGGTAGACCAGGCCCTTGGTCCCGTTGAGGGTGACGAAGTCGCCCTCTTGGACGGTGATGCCCGCAACGTGGAACCTCTTGGCGTGAGGGTCCACCTCCAGGGCGCCGGCGCCCACGATGCAGCACTTGCCCCAACCGCGCGCCACGAGGGCGGCGTGGCTGGTCATGCCGCCGCGCGCCGTGAGGATGGCCTGGGCGCAGCGCATGCCCTCGACGTCCTCGGGATTGGTCTCTTCACGGACCAGGATGACCTTCTTCCCACTCTTGGCCCACGCCACGGCGTCGTCGGCGCTGAAGACCACCTGGCCGCAGGCCCCGCCGGGACCGGCGGGCAGGCCCTTGGCGATGGGCTTCGCCTTCTTCTCTGCCTCCGGGTCCACAATCGGGTGGAGCAGTTCGTCGAGCTGGCTGGGCGTCACGCGCAACACGGCTTCGGCGGCCGTGATCAGCTTCGACTTCTCCATGTCGACCGCCATGCGGACCGCGGCGGGGCCATTGCGCTTGCCGACGCGAGTCTGGAGCATCCAGAGGCGACCCTCCTGGATGGTGAACTCGATGTCCTGCATGTCGCGGTAGTGCTTCTCGAGCGTGTTGCGGATGGCGACGAGTTCCTTGTAGGTCTTCGGCATGGCCTGCTCGAGGCTCGGCAGATGCGCGTGCTCGGGGTCGGGCGGCCGCGTGGCCTCGTTGAGCGGGTTGGGCGTGCGGATGCCCGCCACCACGTCCTCGCCCTGCGCGTTCGGCAGCCACTCGCCATAGAACTTATTCTCGCCCGTGGCCGGGTTGCGGGTGAACGCGACGCCCGTGGCCGACGTGTCGCCCATATTGCCGAACACCATCGCCTGGACGTTGACGGCGGTGCCCCATTCCTCGGGAATGCCCTCGATGCGACGATACGACACGGCGCGCTTGCCGCGCCAGGACTGGAAGACGGCGCGAATGCCGCCCCAGAGCTGCTCCTGGGGATCGTCGGGGAACGGCTTGCCGATCACCTCGAGAACCTTGGCCTTGTAGGTCTCGATGAGCTGCTGGAGGTCTTCGACCGTCAGATCGGTGTCCTGCGTGTACCCCTTGGCGTTCTTGAGGGCTTGCAGGGCGCGCTCGAGCTGCTGCCGCACCCCCTGGCCTTCCGCGGGCTCGAGGCCGGCGGCCTTCTCCATCACCACGTCCGAGTACATCTGGATCAGCCGGCGATAGGCGTCGTACACGAAGCGGGGGTTCTGCGTCTTGGCGATCAGCCCGGGGATCGTCTTCGAGGTCAGGCCGATGTTCAGCACCGTCTCCATCATGCCCGGCATGGACCGCCGCGCGCCGGAGCGGCACGAGACCAGGAGGGGATTCCTGGGATCGCCAAACTTCATCCCCATCACCTTCTCCACGCGGGCCATCGCCTTGTCAACGTCGCGGCGGAGCTCCGCGGGGAACTTGCCCTTCTCCTGGTAGTAGACCGTGCACATTTCCGTCGTGATCGTGAAACCCGCAGGCACCGGCAGACCCAGGTTGGCCATCTCTGCCAGGTTGGCGCCCTTGCCCCCCAGCAGGTTCTTCATGCCTGCGTCGCCATCCGCTTTCCCGCCGCCGAAGAAGTACACGTACTTTCTCGCCATCCACGCTCTCCTCGCTGCAAGCCATGAGATCGGACCAATATCCCGGCGCCCGGCCTCGACACAGAATGATGTGGAAGGGACTGACCAGGACAACGCCAGAATCATACCAAAAACGCGGCCCAAAGAGAAATCTTTTTCCGCCCCGGCCTGCACGCGGGCGCTCACACCGGCATTTGACACGAGACGCTCAGGACCGTAAGATCACGGGCAACCGGGTCTCAGCAAAGCCGCGACAACAGACGAGCGCCGCATCCCGGCGCCTGTCGCCCCTCAATGCGCCAGAGGCCGTTCGGATGCGAAATTACCTGCGCTATCTCGCCTTCATCTGGCGCTACAAGCTCCGCGTCATCGGCGCCGTCCTCTCGGGGTTGACCGCCGAGGCACTCGACATCTTCTCCGTGGCTTTCTACCTCGCCTCAAACGAAATCCTGCTGAGCTTCTACTTCTTCCCGGGCACTCGCCCCTCGATGGCCGACAAGTTCTTCTTCAAGCACCGCTACGGCCAGCAACTCGTCGCCTTCCTCGAGGAGCAGGCGAAGAGCAAGACGGCGCTCATGTGGACCGTCGTGGGCTTGGGCTTCTCCCTTTTCTGCATGGCCATCGTCCACGCGGTCCTGATATTCCTCCGGCGCTATCTGCTCGAGTCGGCCGCTCAGCGGGGCTGGATGGACTTGCTCAACCGCCTCTTCGAGCGCGTCTCAGGGCTCTCGATGCGGTTCTTCTCCCAGCGAAGCCTGGGCCACACGATGTCCACCTTCGGCCCTGACCTCGGCGAACTGGCCATGGGCGGCCGCAGCATCTTCGCGCACGCCATCCGCGACACCTTCAGCCTGCTGGCAGGGCTGGGCGCGTGCTTCCTGATCAACGTGCGCCTTTCCCTCCTCGTCTTCGGTGCGCTGCCGCTGCTCCTCTACGTCTTCAAGCGGGTGGGCGACATGGTCCGCCGCTATACGACCAAGGGCCTTGAGAAGCGCGCGGACGCCATGAAGATCCTGGCCGAGACGGTTCAGGGCATGATGGTGATCAAAGCCTACGATGCCGAGGAGTACCAGCGCGAGCGGTTCCGTGGCACCAGCCGACGCATGCTCCATTACGACCTGCGCCGCACACTGGCCAAGGCCCTTTCCGATCCCGTTACGGAGCTCGTCTACCGCGCCTGCATCTTCGTGATCGGGGCCTACGGGGTCTACCTCGTCGTCAACGCCCACCTCGAGGTGTCCATGCTCTTCCTGTTCCTCATCGGCGTCAAGCGGGTCTACGACCCCCTGAACAAGCTGCGCGATGTGAACAACGAGATTCAGGCGTGTCGCGCCGCGGCCGACCGCGTGTTCGCCATCATGGACATCCAGCCCGAGGTCCTCGAGAAGCCGAACGCCGCCCCGCTGCCTCCGCACTCGGTGGACATCGCGTTTGACCACGTCTCGTTCGCCTATGAACCGCCCGACGACGTCGTGCACGATTTCCACCTGACGATCCGGGCAGGAGAGGTGATCGCCATCGTCGGGGAGAACGGCTCCGGCAAGTCCACGCTTGCCAGCCTCCTCCTCCGGTTCTACGATCCGACCGAGGGCGCGATACGGATAGACGGCACCGACATCCGCGACGTGACCCAGACCTCGCTCCGCCGCCAGATCGGCTATGTGTCGCAGAGCGTCGTGCTCTTCAACGACACGGTTCGCCACAACATCGCCTTCGGGGATACCCACTACACCGACGAACAGATCGAGCAGGCGGCGCGCGTCGCGCTCGCTCACGAGTTCATCGCGAACGACCTGCCGAATGGCTACGAGACGCTGGTTGGAGAGGGCGGGGCCAAACTCTCGGGCGGTCAGCGCCAGCGGATCGCCCTGGCGCGCGCCTTGCTTCGCGACCCGCGCATCCTCATCCTCGATGAGGCCACTTCAGCCATGGACGCAGAGGCCGAGCACCGGCTCGAGGCCCAGCTTGCCAACTTCGCCCGGGGGCGCACCGTCATCCTCATCGCCCACCGCTTCTCCGCGTTGCGTCTGGCCGACCGGATTGTCGTGCTCGACAGGGGCCGCACCGAGGCCGTGGGGAGCCACGACGAGTTGCTCTCAACCAGCCCGACGTATCGCAATCTCTACCAGAAGCAGGCCGCCAGCCCAGGCGCCCGGTGACCACCGCGCAGAGTGCTCACTGGGTCGCCTGCGTCGCGGCGCCACGCATCCGCCCTCCCGATGCAGGCAACGCCGCAGTCGCGGGTTTCCGCCCAGGCCCTAGTCTTCGTGAGGGAGGTCCGGATCGGTCTTGCACTTCGGGCATGCCGCCGCCCCCGGTGGCAGCGGGGCGCCGCAGTAGTGACAGCAGCCGAACAGGCGGCAGAGCTTGGGCGTCAGCCGCGCCTGACGCCAGACCCCCTTGGTTAGGGGCCCGCGCAGCACAGTCGTCGCCTCGACGCGCTTCTCGCGGATGAGCCGCAGCACGGCCCCGAAGCTCAACGGGTTGGAGGCGGCGCCGCTCTTCAGACGGATCTCCCAGTCGCCCTTTGCCGCGGGCGGCTTGGGAGAGAGCGGCTTGGGGCGGTCCGCTGCCGCGGGGCCCGTGCCACCCCCTGCCCGCGCCTCGCCGCCGCCGGCGGCGGCCTTCGCCTGCATTCCAAGCAGCGCCGCCCTGCGGCGGGCGGCCTCCAGGTCCTCACCGCAGGTCGGGCACGCCTCCGCGCCGACAGAGTGCCTCATGCCGCACAATGGGCAGATCTCCTCATCCTCCAGGCGTATCTCGCCACCCTTGGGGATGATTACCTCGGGCGGTGCGCTCCGGGACCGCTCGCGGTCCGCGAGGTACTCGAGGAGTTCACGGCGCATCTTCTTGCGCAGCATCTCCCGCAGACGGGCCGCGGGCACCACGCCCAGATCGAGCAGAATCTGGCGGAGAACGTGGAATCTCGCTTCGGCCTCGCGACGGGCTTGCTCGGCGATGCAGCGTTCGATCTCCGCCTCCGGCACCGTGGCATCCCGCCGCAGAATCTCCAGCAGCTCCGCGTCCTCCGTGCGCTGCGTGATCTTGACCTGACGCAGCATGACCTCGGCCACTTGCGGCGGCTTCATCACGCCCATCGCCGCCAGAATGCGTGAGAGCCGGCGCCGCCCCTCCTGTCCCGCGCTGTTCCGCTGCTCGCGCAGTGCCTCAGCGATCTGCTCCCGGGTCGCCAGGCCGCTCTCCACTGCGAGGCGGGCGAAATCCTCGTCGGTATGCGCTTCTTCCCGTGCATGGGTGCGCTCGCCGAGAATCTGCACCTGCTCTTCGGTGAGCAGCCCCGCCTCGACCAGGAGCGTGCCGAGATCGGGCGCAGCCGCTCCGCCCGCTTCCTGCCGGGCGATGGCCTCGCGCAGTTGCGGCGTGCTGACCATCCCTGCCTCGATCGCTTCACGCGCGATGGCGAACTCGCGTTGCGGGTAGAGCACTTCCTCCGAAGGGTCATGCGCCCCGGTGCCGCGCTCGAACGCCACGAGCGACCTGACCACGTCGCTTGCCCGTGCGTAGCGCTTCTCGCGGGCCTTCTCCATCATGTGCAGGATGGTGCGGGCGATGGTCTGCGGAATCCGGGGGTTGTAGCGGCGCGGGTCCACTGGGGGCTCGTTCTGGTGCTTGAGCATGATGGCGAAGGCGTCCTCGCCCTCGAAGGCGTCGCGGCCCGCCACCATGCGGTAGAAGGTGGCCCCGAGCGAGTAGATGTCGGTCCTCGGGTCCAGCTTCGAACCCGCGCACTGTTCGGGGCTCATGTAGGTGGGAGTGCCCAGCACCACGCCGTTGCGCGTGATGTGGCCACTCTCGCCGCGCACGCTCTTGGCCAGGCCGAAGTCCGCCAACTTGGCGAGGCCGGAGGCGGTCACCAGGATGTTCTCGGGCTTGAGGTCGCAATGGATGATGTTCCGCTCGTGGGCAAACGCCAGCCCCTCGGCCACCTGGCGCACGATGCCGACGGCGGTGAGCACGGGGATCACGTGGAGCCGGTCTACCATGTCGGCCACATTCTCCCCCTCCACGTACTCCATGACAATGGCGTGCAGGTCGCCTTCCTCGGTGAAGTCGTGGATGCCGACGATGTTCGAGTGATGCAGGTTGGCCAGGGCGCGCGCCTCGCGGCGGAAGCGGTCGAGGAACTCCTCGTTCGAGCCCAGGGCGGGCGACAGTATCTTGACGGCGACGATGCGGTCGAGGGAGAGCTGCCGCGCGCGGTAGAGTCTTCCCATTCCCCCCTGGCAGATGAGGTTCAGAATCTCACAGCCGCAGATCGTCTGGCCGAGGAGAGGATCGGGCTGCGTGCCGGAATCATCAGGGCTCATGGAATCCCCTGGCGGGCCGGCTCAAGCTTGGCTCGGAAGTAGTCGAGGGTCCGGCGGAGGCCCTCGCGACGGTCCACGCTCGGCTCCCAATTCAGGACGCGCCGAGCCTTCGAGATATCGGGGCGCCGCGTCTTCGGGTCGTCCCGGTAGTCATCCGGGAATGGCACCAGGCGGAGTCGGCTCCTGCTGCCGGTGAGCTCGATGATCTCTTTGGCAAGCTCCAGGACGGTGATCTCCACGGGGTTGCCCACGTTCACCGGAAAATGCTCCTCGGATTCGAGGAGACGGCAGATCCCCTCCACTGTGTCGGAGACGTAGCAGAAGCTGCGGGTCTGCTCGCCATTGCCGTAGACGGTGATGTCGTCGCCCAGGATCGCCTGCCGGAAGAAGTTGGGCAGGGCGCGCCCGTCATCCGTCCGCATCCGTGGCCCGTACGTGTTGAAAATCCGCACAATGCGCGTGTCCAGCCCGTGAAACCTGTGGTAGGCCATGGTCATGGCCTCGGCGAACCGCTTCGCCTCGTCGTAGACGCCCCGGAATCCCACCGGGTTGACGTTGCCCCAGTAGTCTTCCGGCTGCGGGTGCACGAGCGGGTCGCCGTAGACCTCCGACGTCGAAGCGAGGAGGAACTTCGCCTTCTTGGCCTTCGCCAGCCCCAGGGCCTTGTGGGTGCCGAGGGACCCCACCTTGAGCGTCTGGATCGGGTACTTCAGGTAATCGGCAGGGCTGGCTGGCGAGGCGAAGTGCAGCACACTGTCAACCTCGCCGTCAATGTATATGTAGTTCGTGACGTCGTGCTTCACGAAGCAGAACTGCGGGTGGCCGAACAAGTGGGCGATGTTGTCCGTGCAGCCGGTGAGGACGCTGTCAATGCCGATCACCTGGTGGCCTCGAGCGAGCAAGGCATCACACAGGTGCGAGCCGAGGAAGCCCGCGGCTCCTGTCACCACGCTCCGCATTGGATGGCCTCCAGGAACCGTCCCCCCTCCCTTCCCCCGCACTCCCCAACCGGGCTAGAGTATAGCACACCTGCTCCTCGGCTTCAATGCGCGCCGCCCTTTGGCCCTGCCGGCGCCTCTCCCTTGGGAGGCGGCTTGAAGGTGTCGTACAAGGACACCGTGATGCTGCCCACCAACCCCTCGAAGCGCTCGGGGCCGAAGAGCAGCCGGTGCGGGCTCAACTCTTTGACCACCGCAGGATTCGGCACCGCCACACGGCTGCTGCCCTCGATCAGCCAGATGCGACGGCCCAACTTGAGCTCTCCGGATCGGAAGGCCTCTCCCGATGCGGGAGCCTCAACCCCCATGATCGGATACTCGCGATAGTGGCCCTGATAGTAGTAGTGAAAGGGATGCCGAACGTAGAACGGGTTGAACACTACGATATCCCCCGGCTCCACGCGCTTGATCACCTCGGCCACGGCGCCACGCCAGTTCTCCTTCTCAACTCGCCCATCATAGTACCGCCAGAGCGACACGCCATTCGTTGCGATCAGGACGGCCACGAGGGCCGCCGCCAGGCCACGCACCAGACCGCGCGAAGACACGAGGGCGATCGCGGGCAACAGCGCAAAGGCAGGCGCGGCCGCGATGAGATGCTTGGGCTCATAAGCGTGGCCACGGATCGGCAACAGGGCAAGGCACGCGATCGGCCCCAGCAGCCAGGTCACGGTCACGGCTGTGGCGCACCGGCAGCCGCGAAGCCCCACGAAACCTGCCGCAAGGGTCAGGATGCCCAACGCCGCGGTCGCCGCGCGGAGCAGGACTTCGCCGCTCCCCCATGTCTCGGGAAGGAAGCCGCACGCGAACTGGGATGCCGTAAGCATCAGCCCGTGCCCGCTCAGCATCGTGAGCCCCTTCGGCGGAGCCAGCCCCTGGAGGCTGGCAATGTGCTCGAGGATTACCGGCACGTACAGCGCGAAGAGGACTGCGGGCAGCAACTGCCACGAGAGCCAACCCACCACGAGCCTCTTGCCGATCCCTCGCCACAGGAGCACCAGCACGATGAGCTGAGCCACGACCGCGAACAGCGTGAAGTAGAACGTGTAGAGCGCCGCGGCGTTCGCCAGCGACAGCCCGAGCCACCACCGCCAGTTCTCAAGCTTCCTGCCGGCAACGAGCTGGACGAAGAAGTACCAGGACAACGTGACGAAGAACGCCGCCAGGGCGTAGTGGCGCGCCTCCTGGGCGAAATACACCTGGAAGGCGGACACGGCCAGCAGCAGGGTCGCCACCAAGGCGCCTTCCCGCGGCAAGAGCACGCGGGCGAGCAGGTAGAAGACCGCCACGGTGGCCACGCCGAAGACGGCTGAGAACGCTCTCGCCCGCAGCGCGCTGGCCGAGCGCTGAGTCCACAGATGCGCCAGCGCGTAATAGAGGGGCGGGTGGGCGTCGTGCCCGATGACACCCGCCAGCATGTCCGTATAGCGACTCCCCATCAGATTCACCGTCACCGCCTCATCGAGCCAGAGCGACTTGCGGCCGATCGCGTAGAAACGGAGGCCAGCCCCCAGAAGCACAATCGCCAGCGCGAGGCCAAGGGACTTGATGATGATCCGAGGGGTCCGTTCCGTACTGGCAGCATTCACTCGACTGTTCCCGAAAGTGCGACTCAGGGTCCTGTAGGAGGGAGGGGCGGCGGCGCGGGCGCCGGCGGCGCGGGCGGCGTGGGCTTCTCCGGATGGCGCTTGCGCCAGATCCCCAGCGCGTCGGTGAAGGTCTCCACAAGCTGCGGGATCACGGGCACAGGCAGCACCCGCACCTCGGGCTGCGACAGCGTGCCCCGCACCTCCACTTGCACCAATTGCTCGCGGATGAGGTTCGGGACGATCATGACCACATCCCACAGAGTTCGCTCGGCCCGAGGGCTTACCAGCCTGATGTTGAGGCTCCCGTCGAATCCCGCGGTGCCCTGCCCCGCCAGCACCCGGGCCTCTCCCAGCAGGTACATCTCCTTGAGCACCAGAGCGTCCTTTGCGATGCCGAACTTGGCTCTTGCCTCCGTGATCGATCTGTCCAGCGGCGACCGGAGGCTGAGCGCGTTGAACAGCGAGGCGGCGAGCGGCAGTTGCCCAAGCTCACCCTCGGTGATGGACACCTCGCCATCGCCGACCAGGTTCTCCTCCTTGTACCGCCCGGGCGGGAACTCCAACTGCCAGCTCATGCGGCCCGTAGCAGGGGTGTCAACCTTCAGCGCTTCCTTGGCGAAGACCCTGAAGTCCGCCCTGTCAACCGCGAGCCGGCTGGCGAACGCCCCCTCGCCATCCACGTCCATCGTAACCCTGGCGGTCACGCTCCCGCCGTAGAAGCTGCCTACCAGATCGCTCAACACCAGGCGGGTCGTCATCGGCTTCCCATCGCCGGCAGGCGCCCGCTGGTACGCAAACCCGCCTTTCAGTTCAGTGACCACATACTTGTGGGCGACCACCTTCCGCAGGTCGAGCCCGCCTGCAAGGACCTGCTTCCCATCCTCGTGGATCAGGCCGCTATCAATCCGCAGGTTGCCGCTGACCTGCTCGAAGTCGTGAGTCCTGCGGAACGAGCAATCGCGCAACCGCAGGGTGCCGAAGCACTGAATCGCTGGGATGCCTTTCTCGGCGGGAGCCACGGTGAGTTCGGCGTCTGCGGAGCCCTTGAAGGCCAGCGCTTCCAGCATCTTGCGCAGCCCCTCGGGAAGCGCCGCCAGAAGCTCCGGCACCACTCTCGCGTTCTGCACCACCACTTGCAGGCGGCCGCCCTCCACGCCTTTCTTGGGGATGCGCCCGCTGAGTTTCACCTGATCGGCGACCGCACACTCCCCGAGGACATCGGTCAGGGTCACCAACCCGTCGGCGTACTCCAGGCGACCGCGCAGCCCTGTCAGGCGCACAGGCAGGCCGCTCCATGTGGCCTCGCAGCCCTTGAGCGTCGCGTCGAGTCGGAAGCTCAGCCATTCGCCCTTGGCCATCCTGATGTCGGCCAACGCCTTTGCAGCCATGCTGCCTCCCACCCGCAGATTCCTCAGCACTTCCTGCCATTCGGGGGGCAGGGTGCGTTGCAGTTCGTCATCGAGCGCCACTTCGTCGGCCACGACCTCCAGGTGCATCACCCCGCCGTCCGGCCCCATCGTCACCTTCCCGGCAAGTTGAACGGCCTTATCCCGGACCTTGCCTTGCAGGCCGCTGATCGTCGTGTTGCCATCCTGGTCGAAAACCACCTTCCCCCGGGTAACCTCGCGCACGGGCAGGGGAAAGCGGGTGTAGGTGAACGCGCCGTCCGTCGGCTCCACAGCCACCCGCTGTTGCGGTCGGTCCGGCGCCTGTGGGTTGCCGATGAACTGGTACTCCACTGCCGCCTCCCCCGACGGTCGCACCTCGTCCCACACCTTCTGCCACGACAGCGGCAGAGCCTTGCGAATCTCGTCGGTCAGAGCAAGTCCGGTGATGCGCAGGGTGAAACTCAGGCCGCCGACGCCGCCGGGGGCGCACCGCCCTGCCACAGCCTCCACCGTCGCATTGCCAATCCGCCCCTTCATCCCCGTGAAGGTTGTCTGGCCCGCCTCGTCCACCAACACGCGCCCCATCAACCCGGTGACACGGATCGGGAAGAGGCGGTGCTCGACGGAGCAGTCCTGAAGGCAGGTGATCTCTGTGGACTGACGGAGCGCCCCCGTGGCAGGATCGGTGCTCAGATGCCAGGCGAACCGGACCTTCCCGCTCGGGCTCAAGTCGTCGTAGATCACTCCCCACTGCTTGCTCACAAAACTCCGGGCGGCGGGGCCCAGCTCGACCTCCGGTGCCACCACCGTGAGGTCCAGTACGGGCTCCTTTTCTCCGGGCCGCACCGTGCCCAGGAACTGGAGTGGGATGTTGCCCAGCCTCCCACGCAAGTCGCGGAAGGAGACGGTCCCAGCCTCGTCCACCAGAATCTCTCCCCGCACATCGGTGATCCTGTGCGGGAAGCTCTTGTGCTGAAACGATGCGCCTTCGGGCCGGATTGTGAAGCGATACTGAAGCTTCTTCGGGTCGCCATCCGGGCCTGTCACGGTGCAGTACACACCGGCCGTGCCCTCCGGCCGCAACTCCTCGAAGATCTTCTTCCATCCCGGGGTCAGGGCGCCACGCAGCGTCTCGTCGAAGGGGACGTCGGACGCCTCGATCACCAGGTCGGGCGCTCCGGCATCGGTCACCTGCCCGCGCACCTGGACGCGCGCGTGCCCGCGCCGGCCGCGCAGAGAGTCGATGTACGAGACGCCGTTCTCCCATCGGACAGTGCCGGAGATCTCCCCGAGGGGGTAAGGAAAGAGCGAGTAGGTGGCGCGAACGTCGCGCACCTCGCTCCGAATGCTCGCCTCATAGCGTTGGTCGGCCCGCCACCAGGTGGACTGGTAGTCCACGTTGATGATCCCGCTCTCGACGCCGCACCTGTCCCACACGCGCTTCAGGGTTTCGGGCGCGGCATCGTGCAGTTCCTTGTCTAACGGCCGGCCGCGCCCAACCAGGTGCACCTCGACCTTCTCGCGGGTGGTCTGCCCGGTCAGCGTGACGGTGGCAGGGCCGGCACGCCCGGTCAGGTCCTGGTAGTACAGGTTCGCGCCATCGAAGACGACCTTGCCACGGATGTCGGTGCACTGAACAGGAAAGCGTTCCCATGCGGCACTACAGTCCCGCAGGTCCGCCACGGCCCGAAGAGCGATAGACTTGTTGTCGCCCCAGGACATCATGCTCTCGAGCGAGAGGTCCACAACACCGCGGAGATTGTAGCGGTCAAGCGCGTCCGCATACTTCTGGTGTTCCTTCGGAAGGAGTTCGCGCAGACGCGAGTCGATACGGATGCCACGCGCGACTGCTCTGGCATCGAGACGCCGGCCGCCGAGGTCCAGCGTGCCCTCGAGGTCGCAACGTCCCCAGAGGGCCGACTTGGCCTCGCCCTCGAAGGTATAGCCGCAGTTCAGGCGGCGCTCCTGGCTGAGTTCGATCCGCACGTCGCGCAGTTCGCGTTCGGGGCTGCCCTCGAAAAGCACGTCCTTGCCGGCGGCCAGGCGTCCGCCGCGGATCACGATCCGCCCCAGAGGCTCTCCAGGTTCAGCCGCCGGCGTCTGGCCGAGCTCGGCAAGATCCTCCTTCGTCACCCTCACCTCGGGCTCCACGAGCAGCACCTCGTCCACGGCCACCTTGCCGCGCAGGAGAGCCAGCAGGCTGATGTCCACCGATAGCGCTTTGACCTGGAACAGCGGCCCTCCCCCACGCGCCGCAGGGCGCGACACGCACAGGTCGGCTAGCCGGAACCCCGACGGGAAGGCATATCCCGCCTCGCCGACCGTGACCTCACCCTGAAAGCGTTCCTGGAGGAGCAGTCGCGTTCGAGCGCGAAACTGTGCGGGCGAGAGGAGGAAGCGCGCGATCACGGTCACGTGGAACGCGACGCAACCGAACAAGCTCAGGGCCACCAGCCAGCGTTGCCCGGTGCGGTATCGCTGATACTTCGGAATCATCCACGTCTCTTCAACCCGCGCTCCGGGCAGACGCGGGGTCGGTTGTCGCACTGTTGCCCCGGGACTTCAGACGGGCCCATGCCGCAACAATGCCGCGGGCGGCCATCACGATCAGCAGCGGCATGAGCGCCTCGCGATATCGTATCGAGCCCACGAACACCGTGTGCACAAGGCAATAATACACCACCGGGAGCAGAAGGATCAAGGCCACGTCGCCTCGCCGCGAGACCAGCAGGCCGGCCACAGCGAGCGCCATCACAAGAACATAGGGCGCTCCGAAGACCACGCAGGGCGCCGCGCCGCGCAACTGGCCCAGGTTCGGCACCACGTTCCAGAATCGGCCGAGCTTCACGACGGCCAACCCGAGCACCCGATCAGGGTGTTCCCTGGCGTAGCGGAGGGCCAGGTCGCGCCAATGCCGTGAGCGCTCGTACTCGCTCATGCCCGCCGTCCCTTCGTCCCAGTTGATGCGGTCCATCATCGGGCCGCCATCGGCATCCTCGTTCAGACCCTCGTACAGAGAGGGTCCGACCCGCAGCGTCGTGACGACCAGGTGCCCGTCACTCGCGGACCAGTTTCGCGCCACCCACGGCGTCAGCGTGAGCGCGAAGACGCTCAGCATGCGGGCAGCCCAGCCGCACGCGCGGCGCTCGGCCCGTCGCCCAACCACAAAGCCAAAGGCCGTGAGCGGGGCCACCGCCAGATACGAGCCCCGCGTCAGAGTGGCCAGCCCGAACATCAGGCCAGCCAACGCTCCCCAGGCCGCTCGCGGGTGCTTCCACGCCTTCCCCACGAAGAGGGCACCCGCGACCATGAAGGCCATGAACAGAGTCTCCGAGAGCACGAGCACCGCCTGCACCACGAGGAACGGGTAGGCCGCGGTGATTCCGGCAGCAATGACGGCCTCTCTGCGGCCATAGAGTTCCATGCCCAGCAGGTAGACGAGGGCAATCAGCGCCGTCCCCAGCACAGCATCACCCACGCGCACCGGCAACAGTCCATCGCCAAAGATCGCCTGGAGCCCCGCGATCAGCAACGGATAGGCCGGCATGCGACCGATGCGGCTGGCGCGGTCCACGGCGAAACCTTCACCGTGCCGCAGGCTATGCGCGACGCTCAGGTACTCCAGGGAATCCGGGAAGAATGGCTGCTCGGCCCAGCACGTGAGCGAGCGGCCCATGAGCTGCGCCGAGCTCATCGTATAGGGCACAGCCACGACCGCCAGCCGCGCGCCCAGGCCCACAACCAGGCACGCAACGAGCCAGGGCCAGGCTCGCCCTGGGCCCCTCGCGACGCCTCCGGCTTCATCGTTCACGAGCGCCCCTCCGGAAGCTCTGTCCCCGCCGGACCCTCGTCCCGGCCTGGGCCGCTGCTCACAGCTTGCGGTGCCGCCGCTCCCAGACCTCTTCGGCCTCGGGCCGCCTGAGGTAGATGATCTCGACCGCGTGCAGTTCCTGCCGCTCCCCTGCGGCGAATTGCTGCGCAGCCATCTGGGCAAGAACCCCGGCCCGCGGCACCCACAGGTCAGGAGCCGCCAGGGCGACGCCTGGCCTCGTCAGCTCGCCGGGATACAAGAGGATCGCGTCACCGAGCACAAGGGTCCCCTCGCGAAACTCCAGCGCCTCAGGCCAGGCCACGTGGTACGGCGTCACGCGTTCCAGGCGGCCGCCGCGGCGCTCGTAGCCGCACGCGTACACCTGGCCCCGCTTGGCGTCGAGCAGCACCGCCACACGGGCGGCGTCGGCCGGCGCATTCTCCGCCAGAACATCGAGGCTCGGCACCCCGAGCAGCGGCCTCTGCAAGACGAAGGCAGCGGTCCTTGCCGCCGTCAGGCCGATCCGCAACCCTGTGTACGAGCCGGGCCCCAGGCTCACAGCCACAAGGTCCAGCGCCGAAGCCGGCACACCCGCCTCAGCGTGCAGTTGTTGCGCCTCGGTGAAGAGAAGTGCCCCATGGTTCATGCTCTGAGGCAGTGCCCGCTCCCCCACCAGGCCGCCGTCGCGCCAGAGCGCCACGCTTCCGAGCCGGCTCGATGTCTCTATGGCGAGAACAACCATTCCCGTGGGGTCATCCTATTCCTGGCCGGGAAGCGGAGGAGGCACGACCGTGCCATCGGGCGGCTTGCGTGGCCCCTCCTCGGGCGGCAGAATGTGCTCGACGGTGATGTGGATGGCTCGCACCCGGTAGCCGGTGATGTTCTCCACGGTGGCCTTCACCCGAGCCCGCAGTTCCTCGACGAGTTCGGGGATTCGGACGTCGTAGCAGACGGTGAGGGCGATAGAGAATGCCACCTCGCCCTCACCGCGCTCGACCTGCACAGCATCGGCCACTGAACTTCGGCGAAACAAGCCTGAGGGCCGTCCCAGACCGGCCACGCCGGGGACGTCTCTTGCCACCTTGCGAACCAGGTCGCGAAAGACGTCCTCAGTCACTTCCAGCGTCCCGAGATCCTGTCGAAGGACCCCGCTTGGCGCCACGCCTGCGTCCTCGGGCATCATCGTTCCCCCGAATCTCGGTTGCCGCTCAGGAATCGGAGTCGAGCCGAACGTGGTCCACCCTCACGTTCACCGCGCGCACACGGTAGCCGGTCTTCGCGGTCACCGCCGCGGCCACGCGCTCTCGGAGTGTCGTTGCCGTCTCAGGAATGGATACCCCCTCGCGCACCCCCACCGAGATGCGGAAGGCCACCTCGCCCTCAGACGCTTCGACAGCTATCCCCCTGGGCCTGCGGCGCCGAAGCACTCCCGAGAGGATTCCCTCTCTTCCCGTGACGACACCCGGCGTCCGCATGGCCTCAGCGAACGCGATCTCCGCCAGAACCACCTCACTGATTGTCAGCCGGCCACCCTCGGGCAGGTCTGTGGTCAGCGGGCTCGATGTTCCAGCCATTGTACACCTCGCATCTCGAGCGGCGGGCTGTCGCTACACGGACCGCCCCCTCCGGCCTGGCGCTTAGAAACCTATTATAAGCCCGCACAGTTCTGTATGCAAGCCTCGGAACGAGGCCCCCTTGCGGACGCGGAGGCGTCACCGGCGCCTGTCATCGCCCGTGCTTGCGCGTCCAGGGTGCCGTCGTCATCCTCGGAACGTTGACTCCCTCTGCGCGGCAGGGTATAATCCGCAAGGCGTTGCCCGCCATCCCCGCCTCGGCCGCAAAGGAGCAGCCCGATGAAGCCTGTCGCCCTCGCCGTTCTCGCTGTCGCCGTGCTGGCCTTCCTCCTCGCCCTCCCAGGCGGGGCCCCCCGTGCGCAGGAGGCCGTGCAGAATGCGCAATCCACCATCGTCGCCACGATTGACTTGAGCCCCATTCAGCGCGAACTGGCATCGCTGCGGGCCGAGATGGCGGCGTTGCGCCAGGCCGTAGCCGATCCCAAGGGCATCCGCGACGAGGTGGCTCAGGCCACCGCAGCCGCCAAGTCGCTTGATGCCCGCCTGGCCGAGTTGACAGCCCTGGCAAAGCAACAGGCCGAGCTGCTCAAGCCGCTCAACCTGACGTTCGATCCAGCGACGGTTTGGGAGTACCAGTGCCTGCGCGCTCGCAGCGAGACGGTGGCCAACCGCCTGGCCAGGGACGGCTGGCAGCTCGTGACGGCGTCCAACGACTGGCTGTTCTTCAGGCGTCCGCTGCCCGCATCCCGCCGCAATGAGCCGATCCGCGAGCCAGCAAGGGGCGAGGAGTAGGTACCCCGGGAGGCGCGCATGGCCCAGATCTTCGAAGTCCGCCGCCACAGCCTGCGCGGGGAGGGCGACTGCCTCTCGCCCCAGGGGGTGGAGGCTGCCCGGAAGGCGACGGCCACCCTCGTGGGGAACTACGCGGCCATCTACTCCAGCCCCAAGCGCCGTGCCGTCGAGACTCTGGAAGCCTTCGGCTTCCGGGAATACCAGATCGTGCCTGAGTTCAGTACATTGCCGGCGGCGCTGGGCGCGCATGACCGCCACGCGGCCATGCTCCGCGAGCGCAGCAGTTGCACCTTGCTGGAGGCCTACTTCGCTATCCCCGCCACGCACCTGATGCTCGAGGCGTTCGGCGCCGCGTTCTTCGCAAAGCTATGCTCGCTTATCGAGCAACTGCCGCCGAACCGGAACGCCCTCGCGGTCTCGCACGGGGGCAGCATCGAGGCCGCCGTGCTGGCGGCGGTGCCCGAGTGGACACTCGGCGACCTGGGCGGGGAACTGGCCGAATGCGAAGGAGCGCTCTTTCACTTCGACGACAGGATCTTCCGGCGAGTCACATTCATCAGGCGTTAGCTCGCCGCTTCCCCGCAGCCTCCACGGGACCTTCGGGCAATGCCCCCGTATCCCCCCGCCCAGGCACATGGCATGACCGCCCAGGAGCTTGCCTCCTGGATCGCCCTTCACGCGGTGCCTGGCATGGGCGCGGCCTCGCTGGCTCGCCTCCTCGCACGCTTCGGAACCCCTGGCGCAGTGCTCGACGCCCCTCCGAAGGAACTGCTCGCGGTGCCGAAGGTGCCTGCGCTCGTGCTTCGGGGCGTCCTCGAACAGGCAGGCCAGCGCACACACCACGAGGCGATCGCCCGCCGCCTCCTCGCTGAGGGGGTCAGTGCTGTGCGGCGCGACGAGCCCGAGTATCCCCTGCGACTCCACAACCTCTCCAGCCCGCCTCCCCTGCTCTACGTCCGGGGCCGGCTGCCGCGTGACAGCATGCGCACGTTCGGCATCGTGGGCACGACGGAACCCTCCCACCACGGGGCGGAGATCGCGCGTGCCATCGCCGCCCACCTTGCGGCCCGCGGCTGGGCCATCGTCTCGGGCGCCGCGCGCGGCATTGATGCCGCGGCGCATCGCGCCGCCTTTGCGGCGCGCAAGCCCACGATCCTCGTCCTGCCCACGGGAATCCTCCGGGTGCGCTCCCATGCGCGGCAGCCTGAGGGCGAGGCGGTCTGGGGCCGGGCGGCCGCCGTCTCGGAGTGTCATCCCGAAGCCCCCTGGTGCACCGCGGCCGCCCTGGCGCGCAACCGCCTGATCGCGGCGCTCAGTGACGCAGTTCTGGTGGTCGAGGCTCGCGAGCGCGGGGGCTCCATCGGCACGCTCCGCCATGCACTCGCCCTGGGGCGCAGGGGCTTCGTCGTGCGCTTCCGCGCCCCCGCGCTCAGCGCCGCCGCGAACGCCGTCGCGGAGGCCATGGGCGCCACGCCCGTCCGCTCCATCCGGGAACTCGATGAGGCGCTCGCGCAGCCGCCACGCCTCGGCGCGCAAAGCACGCTCGTCTGGTAACCGGCCGAGGCCTCCTTGCCGAACGGCACTGCCAATTGTTATAATCTAGCCTCCTTGCCGACGCCGGCAAAGCAGCCCGCGCGGATTCTGAGATGGATTCTGAGGAGACAGGCATGACGGCACTCGTTCGGCACCTCGCCACCGCGATTCTGGCCTTCGTCGCAGTGGGCTGCAGCATGCCTTCCGAGAGGCCCGGCAGGGGGGACAAGCTGCTGGACGTCGCTCTCTACACGCTCGATGGGCGCAAGACGAGCCTTCTGGAGATGGCACGGGGGAGAGTCGCCGTCTTCGAGTTCGGGGCCACCTGGTGCGTGCCGTGCACCAAGCAGATCGCGCACCTCAATGAGATTGCCGCGCGGTACCCCAAGGGCTCGGTCTCGGTCTTCGGCATTGACCTGCGCGAGGATCCCCGAACGGTCCAGGCGCACCTCCAGCGCCACGGAGCCACGTACCCCGTTCTGCTGGACCCGCGCGGAGCCGCCGCGGCCCTCTACAGCGTCAGCGCCATCCCCGTCACCATCATTGCGGGGCCCGACCACACGATCGTCTATCGGAGCAGTGCCGCCACGGTGAGCCAGATGGAACGGGCCATTGACGCACTGCTCGCCGCCAGGACATCCGCGCCTGGGAACTGAATCTCATTGGGCGTTGGTGATCGCGATGAGCCGGTCGAGCGCGCGGGCGGCCGCCCCGGCATCAATGGCCGCCGCGGCCCGCAGGCAGCCCTGGCGCAGATCGTCGGCTCTCTCTGCCGCCAGGAGAGCGGCGGCCGCGTTCAGCACCACGATGTCCCGCGCCGGGCCGCGGCGCCCGCCGAGGACGCCGCGGATGACCGAGGCACTCTCCGCCGCACTGGACACCCTCAGGTCGTCCAACTGCGCCCGCGGGAGCCCTGCGTCTTCGGGCCGGATTGTGAACGGCAGTAACCGCCCATTCCTCACCTCGCATGCCTGGGTCGTCGTGGTGGTGGTCAGTTCGTCCAAGCCATCGTCGCCGTGGACAACGAGGCAATGTACGCAACCCAGGCTGGCCAGTACGGCCGCCATGACCTTGACCAGCCGCGCTTCGTAGACGCCGAGGAGCTGGTGGCGGGCTCCTGCCGGGTTCGTGAGCGGCCCGAGGATGTTGAACACGGTGCGGATGCCAATCTCGCGGCGCGGGCCGATGGCGTGTTTCATCGCGCCATGCAGCGCGGGGGCGAAGAGGAAACCGATGCCCGCATCCCGCAGCGACCGTTCGACGGCCGCCACGGGGGCGTCAATCTTCACGCCGAGTTCGCGAAGCACATCGGCGCTGCCGCAGGAACTCGAGACTCCGCGATTGCCGTGCTTGGCGACGCAGCATCCTGCCCCGGCCGCCACCAGGGCGGCCGCAGTGGAGATGTTGAACGTGCCGATCGCATCGCCGCCGGTGCCGCAGGTGTCGAGCAGGTCGGCTCGGGGCGCCTGGATGCGGGTGGCCTTGGCGCGCATCGCGCGGGCGCAGCCCGCGATCTCGTCCACCGTTTCGCCCTTCATGCGCAACGCCACGGCGAAGGCGGCGATCTGCGCCTCCGTCGCCCCGCCGGACATGATCTCGTCCATCGCCGCCTCGGCCTGCGCCGCCGAGAGCGCTTCGCGCGAGACCAGCTTCGAGATCAGTTCCTTGAGCATCCGCGTCTCTCTTGCCATGTGAGGCGGTCACGGCGCGAGGATCTCAGCCCCTTGCTCGGGCTGAACCACGTAGACGTGCGGCTCGATGCCCGTGCGCTCGCGGTAGCCCCGGCTGACCCGCTCGCAGAACTCCTCGACACGCCCGGCGGCTACCAGCGTGACCGTGCAGCCGCCGAAGCCGCCGCCTGTCATGCGCGAGCCAAACACCCCCTTGCAGTCGCGTGCCAGGCTCACCAGCAGGTTCAGTTCGTCCGAGGTCACCTGGTAGTCTGCGTCGAGGCTGTCATGCGACGCATCCATCAGGATGCCGAGCCGCAGGGCGTCGCCCTCGAGCATCGCCTGGCGCGCGGCCAGCACGCGGTGGTTCTCGGTGATCACGTGGCGCGCGCGCTCGCGCATGGGCGACGGGACCCTGTGCTGATAGGCCTTGAACTGCTGGATGTTCACGTCGCGCAGGCTCTTCACGCCCGGCAGGAACTCGGCGAGCACGGCGGCCGCCTCCTCGCACTGCTCGCGGCGGATGTTGTACTCGGTGGAGGCCAGTTCGTGTTTCACCCGCGTGTCGCAGATGATGAACCGCGCATCGGGGAACTCGCACGGCACCAGCTCGTGGCGCAGGTCGCGGCAGTCGAGGAACACGGCCTTGCCGCGCTGCGCGTGCAGCGATACGAACTGGTCCATGATGCCGCAGCGCACGCCGCAGAAGCGGTGCTCCGTCTGCTGGCACATCAGGGCCAGCTCGCGGCGGTCCACCGGCGCGCCCGCGGCGTGGCTGTAGGCCAGGCCGAAGGCCACCGTGAGCGCCGCCGACGACGAAAGGCCGCCCCCCGTCGGCACCGTGCCGTGGAACACCACGTTCAGCCCCGGCACCGCCACGCCCTTCTCGCCCAGGATGCGTGCGATGCCCATCGGGTACACCATCCACGGGTGGGCGGGGTCGGCCTTCGGATCCACCAGCGCGAAGCTCGCATCGTCGTGCAGGTTCAGCGCGTGGAGGTTCACCATCCCCGTGCCGTTCGGGCGGAAGGCCACCACGATGTCCCGGTCTATGGCGATCGGGAAGACGTAGCCTTGATTGTAGTCGGTGTGCTCCCCGATGAGGTTGACTCGCCCGGGGGCCCGCGACCACAGGATACCGCGGGCATCTCCGAAACGCCTCTTCCAGACATCGAGGATCTGCTTCTGCCGTTCCGTGTCCAAGCCTGTTCTCCGACATCCGAGGGAACCGAATGCCACAATTATAGCCCGGAGCGCTCCGATTGCCAAGCTCGATTGACAACGCTTGAGCGGACGGATAGTCTGTCGGCAGTGAGGATCTCTCGCCACTCTTCGATGAGGAGGCCGACCATGCGATGGGCGACGCTCTGGACTGTGTGTACGGCTGTGCTGCTGGCGTGCAGGCCAACGTGGGCGGCCGCGCCGCCGCCCGAGTGGGCGAAGAAGGATATCAGGGCCGGGATCATCGGCACCGACACGTCGCACGTGCCGGCCTTCGTGGGCATTCTGCACAGCCACCCCGAGTGGCGGGTGAAGGTGGTTGCCGCGTTCCCCGGCGGCAGCCCCGACGTGCCGTCGAGTTGGAACCGTGTGAAGGAGTACGCCGAGGACCTCCAGAAGAAGCACAACGTCGAGATCGTGGACACGATCGA
Source organism: Planctomycetota bacterium (assembly GCA_035384565.1). NCBI lineage: Bacteria > Pseudomonadati > Planctomycetota > Planctomycetota bacterium. Next base: position 42,203 of record DAOOIT010000040.1, read on the forward strand.
GGCCCTGTGCGCGAAGGTGGATGCAGTGCTGATCGAGAGCGTGGATGGGCGACCGCACCTGGCTCAGGCACGCCCCGTGTTCGGGGCGAAGAAGCCGCTGTTCATTGACAAGCCGTTCACGGCGAGCCTCGAGGACGCCCGCGAAATCCTCAAGCTCTCGAAGGAGAGCGGCGTGCCGTTCTTCAGCTCGTCGTGCGTGCGGTTCCAGCCCGAGGTCGCCAGGCTGCGGACGAATCCCGGCGTCGGCAAGCTCACGAGGGCCCAGGGCAGTTCGCCCCTGTCGCTCGAGCCGCACCATCCCGACCTCTTCTGGTATGGCATCCACGGGGTCGAGGCCCTCTACACCGTGATGGGGCGCGGTTGCGTGTCGGTGACGCGCCAGGCCGAAGGCGACCTCGACATCACAACGGGCAAGTGGGCCGACGGGCGGGTCGGCATCTTCCGCGGCGTGAAGAAGGGGGACTATCATCCCCTCGTCAAAGTGTGGGGCAGCGACGGTGAGGCCGACACGGGGAAACTCGGCTACAGCTACAACGGGCTGGTAGAGGCTATCGCACGGTTCTTCCAGACGGGCGAGTGCCCGATCGATCCGCAGGAGACACTGGAGATCATCGAGTTCATGATCGCCGCGCAGAAGAGCAAGGAGCGAGGCGGCGCCGAGGTGACCCTCGAGGAGCTGCGGAAATAGCACCCATGGCAGTGCCCCGCACACGTGAGGAACAGGCCAGGGCGCGCTGGCGCCTCGCCTCGCTGTTCGTGTTCGTTCTGGCGCTGGGCCTCACCTGCCTCACGATAGACGACCCCGGGCTTGCCTGGGACGAGCCGTTCTCCATCGGCGCCGGCGCCTCCTATGCCGCGTGGCTCGCTTCGCCCTCTATCTCGGCGGAGAGCATCGCGCGGCACTGGGGGATGAACCACGAGCACCCGCCGCTCGCCAAGCTGCTGATGGGCATCTCACAACGCCTCCTGCCCGAGGGCTCGCCAATCCTTGCCTCGCGGCTCGTGACCGCGCTGCTGTTCGCCCTTCTCGTCGAGCTGGTTTTCAAGTTCACAGGCTCTGCCTTCGGCGGCCTGGCGGGCCTCATGGCGGCGCTGAGCCTGCCCTGCATGCCGCGCGTCTTCGGTCATGCGCACTTCGCCGCCCTCGATGTGCCGATGGCCCTCACCTGGCTGCTCGCCGTGGTGGCCTTCGCGCGCGCCGTGATCCTGGGCACCCACGCGTCGTGCGCGCTCTCGGGCCTGTGCTTCGGCCTGGCGTTGCTGACGAAGATCAACGGGGTGTTTCTCCCGCTGGTCTACGCGGGCTGGGGCATCGGCTTCCACGGCAAGAGGGCCGTGAAGCCGCTGGTCTGGACTCTGCTGCTCGGCCCCGCCGTGTTCGTGGCCGGCTGGCCGTGGCTGTGGCACGACACGCTGGCCCGCATCCGCGGTTATCTGCTCCCCACGTGGCGCGTGCCGATCCCAGTGCTCTACTTCGGCCGGGTCTACGGCGACACGTTTGCGCCCTTCCACTACCCGCTCGTGATGACGGCCGCCACGATCCCCATCGGTGTGCTGGCTCTGGTGATCCTGGGCGCGGTGCGAGCCGCGCGGAAGTTCCGCGCCGAGCCGCTCCTGGCGTTGGTGGCGATCAACGCGGGGCTGGCGATCGGTGTCTTCATGCTGCCCGGGCTGCCGAAGTACGACGGCGTGCGCCTGTTTCTCCCTGCCTTCCCGTTCCTGGCCATCCTGGCCGGCACAGCCGGGCGCCGCTGCTGGGATTGGCTGGTGGGACACTCGCGCGGGCGCCCCTGGCGCCCGCTGTTCGTGACGGCGGCGTTCTTCGTGAGCCAGGCGGGCGCTCTATGGTGGATTCACCCCTGCGAGCTGAGCTACTACAACGCCCTCGTCGGCGGCCTGTGGGGAGCCCACAAGCTGGGGATGGAGGTCACATACTGGCACGACGTGGTGAACCGCGACCTCTTCGCGTGGCTGAACCGCCGGTGCCCCGTGGGCGCCACGGTGGCGTTCTATCCCGTGGGCGAAACGGTGGTTTTCCCGCCGTCTGGCGGACGGCAGGCGCCCAACTACTACGACACCTTCTACCTCAACACCCCGGAGCCGAAGCGGCTGGTCGCCGTGCGCCTCGAGCATGCGCGCCGCTACGACTTCGTGGTGATCAACGCGCGCGAGGCGATGATCCGCTGGCACAAGAACGACGTCGCGCTGCGCTACCTCACGCAGCGGAAGCCCCTCTACGAGGTGCGCAAGCAGGGGGTGCTGCTGGCGGCGGTGTACGCCAGGGAATGAGCCGCCAGCGCGCCGCTCAGCGGAGTTCCTTCGGCAGCGTGCCCTCAGTCTTCATCACGTCAATCAACTCGTAGCGGTCCAGGGCACGCCGGATCTCGGCGGGGTTCCTGTGCCGCAGCGCCCAGGCGCGGTCGTTGGCAAAGCGTACCAGGCTGCGGGCCAGCAGCGCCGCGGCCTCGCGCAGGTCGGCGCGGCTCACCTTGTCCAGCGTGTCGGCGGCGGTGTGGCCGTAGCCACGCCCCTTGGGCGCCCCACCCACGTTGCCCAGCATGCACACGGGCACGCCGGCCACCATGAAGGGGAAGTGGTCGGAGTAGGGATTCGGCCGCGCCGCGAAGACGATCTCCTGGCGCATCTCACTGGCCATCGCCGCCAGAGGCGCCTTCGCCTCACTCCAGCACTGGAAGTCGAAGCCCTTGCCCCGTTCGCTCCCGATGCAATCCACGTTCACCATGAGCCGCGTGCGGGCCATCTCGCTGCGGTGCCGCTCGACATAGGCATGGCCGCCGCGCAGGCCGACCTCCTCGGCCCCGAAGCACACGAACCGCACGGTGCGCCGGAGCCTGGCGCGGTGCGGAGCGAGAAGCCTGGCCGCTTCGAGAACGGTGGCCACGCCGCTGCCGTTGTCGTGGGCCGCCTGCGAGATGTCGTGCCCGTCGTAATGGCCGCCAACCACGATCGTTTGTTCGGGGTGCTCGTTGCCTGGAAACTCGCCGATGATATTGCGGCTTGTTCCCTGGAACATCGCGTCGTGCGTCTGGATGCGCAGGCGCACGGTGCCCTGGCCGAGGAGCCTCATCAGGCAGAGGCCCGTCTCCTTCGACACGCCCAGGCCCGGCACGTCCGGCTTCCGGTCGAATCGCAGCGTGCCGGTGGGCGCCAGGAGTCCGTCGTAATGGTTCATGAACAGGAATGCCTTGGCGCCGGCTGCGCAGGCGCGGGTGTACTTCTCGGCCCGGTGCACCCACCGATGGTAATACCCCGGCGATTCGCTGGTGGCCAGCACGGCTTTGCCCCTGATCGCGCCGCGCAGCCGGGCAAAGTCCTCGGGCATCCCCTCCCCCACGCTTACCAGCTCGAGCTCGATGCCCCGCCCGCGCGTGGCCGGCGAGTAGGGCAAGGCGATGCAGTCGAGCCGCTCGCGGGCAGGGCTCACGACTTCGAGCGTCGGCTTCCGCCCGCGCCGCCACGCCAGCAGCCTGAAAGGCTCGGCGTGCACGCGGCTGAGGCCGACGGCCCGCATCCGCTCGAGCAGGAAGTCGCCGGCCCGGCGCTCGTCGCCGCTCGCAGCGAAGCGGCTGCCATATGTCTCGCAGAGCTCGCGGAGCAGGGTCAGCCCGTCATCCGACACCATGGCCTCGCCCACGAGGCGCACGTCCAACTCCCGCCGCGAATCGGCTGAACTCATCCTGGACCTCCTGTAGACAGTGGAGGGCACTCGGGGTATAATCTTCCCAGAAGGGCGCTAACGCGGCGCCCAGACAAGGGGGATGCTCATGGTGCGGGCCCGCGCGCCAGTGCGCATTGATTTCGCGGGGGGCTGGACCGATGTCGCCCGTTTCGCGCGCGAGTCGGCCGGCGCGGTCGTCAACGCGGCCATCAGCATCTACTCCTACGCGTCCGTGCGTCGCGATCCGGCCGCTGCCGATTCCGGCGGCGGGATTCGGATCTACGCGACTGACTTCGACCTCTACATCGAGGCGGCGGATATCCGCCGGCTCGAGTACGACGGCAATGCGGACCTGCTCAAGGCGGCCATCCGGCACCTGAACGTGGACGAGAGCTTCTTCATCACCACCCGCTCGGACGCCCCGCCGGGCAGCGGCCTCGGCACGTCGGCGGCCATGGGCGTGGCCCTCATCGGCGCGCTCAGCCAGCTCGTGGCCCGCCCGCTGCTCGCCCACGAGGTGGCGGAGCTGGCCAGCGAGATCGAGCGCGAGGAACTGCACATCCTCGGCGGCAAACAGGATCAGTACGCCAGCGCGCTCGGCGGCTTGCAGTTCATGGAGTTCCACGGCGAGACGGTGCGCGCCGCGCCCCTCCGCCTGGCGCCCGCCACCGAATTCGACCTTCAGAAGCACCTCGTGCTCTGCTACACGGAGCAGTCGCGCCTGTCCGGCGACATCCACCAGCGCGTGACCGAGGCATTCCGCAAGGGCGAGGCCAACACCACCCGCGCCATTGCCGACCTCAAGCGCATCGCCCGAGCCATGAAGGAGCGCCTCCTCCTGGGCGACCTCGAGGGCTTCGCCCGGCTGATGAGCGACAACTGGGCCAATCAGAAGCGCCTCCACCCCTCCGTCACTAACGAACGCATTGACGAGCTCTTCGCCATCGCCGCGGAGTCGGGCGCGGCCGGCGGCAAGGCCTGCGGAGCCGGCGGCGGCGGCTGCCTCGTTTTCATCGCCAAGCCTGACCGCGAGCACATCCTGCGCCAGGCCCTCAAGGAGGCCGGCGCGCGCCTCCTTGACTTCGTTTTCGACCACTCGGGCCTCCAGGTCACTTCCGACTCCCCGGCCGCCACCTAGTTCTCGCCCTGTCGCGGCCGGCGGGGCCGGCGCAGCTCGCCCATGTGCTCGAGAGCCTCCCGGAACGCTTCGAACGCATCTTCCTTGAAGAGCACGATGTGGATTCGCTCCAGCCCGGAGCCCGCGGCCAGGTGGCGCCCGATCGTCTCCAGCATGGCGCGGGCCGAATACTCGGGCGCCAGCGCCGCCGCCCCCGTGCCAATGGCAGGGAAGGCCACCGTGCGCAGCTTCAGTTCCTCGGCGCGGCGGAGCGCGCTGCGCGTGGCCAGCGCCACGTTTTCCTCGCTCGTGAAATGCCCGATTTCCATGCTCACGGCGTGGATCACATACTTCGCCTTCAGCCCGCCGGCTGACGTCACCACCGCCTCGCCCACGGGCACCATGCCGATCTTGTCACACTCGTCCTGAATCACCTTGCCGCCCTTGCGGCCGATGGCGCCGGACACCCCCGCGCCCAGGATCAGATCGCTGTTCGCCGCATTGATGATCGCGTCCACCTCCGCCTCGGTGATATCGCCCAGCCGCAACTCGATCTTCGCCTTGATCGCATCCAGGTCCATGCCGCTCTCTCCCGCAAGAGGTTCGGGGCTGATGACCCTCCCGATTATAGCCGAAAGGCTCAGGGGCGGAAAGCGCGACGCGCGAATCACGTACGCGCGGCGGCCCGGGCAGAGCCCCTGGCCTTTCGGTATCGCCCTGGCGCTGCCCGACATGCATCGCATGCATTTTCGCGCTTGACATCCACACATTTGTGTGGTATCCTGGATGCAGAAAGGAAGGCATCATGGCCAAAACCCTCACGGCGAAGCAGCGGGCGATCCTCGAATTCATCCGCGGCGAGACCGCCCGGCGTGGCCTCCCGCCCACCATTCGCGAGATCGGCGCACGCTTCGGCCTCCGCTCCACAGGCTCCGTGCGCGACTATCTGCGCGCCCTCGAGCGCAAAGGCCACATTGGCCGCCGTCGCCACCTCTCGCGTGGCATCGTGCTCGCCGCCCCGGTCTGGCGCGCGCCGCGGCTCCAAGCCCCCGCGTCGCGCCCCGCCATTCCCCTCGTCGGCGACATCGCCGCCGGCACGCCTCAGCTCGCCATCGAGAACTCCGCGGATTCTCTCGCGCTCGACCCTGCCCTCTTTGGCGGCGGCGAGCTGTTCGCACTCCGCGTGCGGGGCGACAGCATGCGCGACGCCGGCATCTACGAAGGCGACCACGTCATCGTCCGCCGCCAAGCCACCGCCGACAACGGCGATATCGTCGTCGCCCTGCTCGACGACGAAGCCACCGTCAAGCGCTTCTTCCACGAAGGCCGCCGCGTAAGGCTCCAGCCCGAGAATCCGGCCTTCAGGCCCCTGTTCCTCACCCCCAGGCAGGCCGAATTGCAGCTCCTCGGCAAAGTCGTCGGGGTGCTGAGAAAGCTCTGAGCATTTGCGACTTGCGATTTCCAATTTGCGATTGAAGGAGAGCGGAATGACAGAGGAAGAAATGAGGATGCGAGCGAAGCATTTCGCCTTGCGGCGCATCCGCCTCGTTGGCGCGTTACCGAGGAACATTCTGGGTAAGGCGATTGGCGCCCAACTTATCCGCTCTGGGACATCGGTGGGGGCGAACTATCGGGCGGCGTGCAAGGCCCGCTCGAAGGCCGAGTTCATCGCCCGTCTGGGCATCGTGGAGGAAGAAACTGACGAAAGCGCTTATTGGATGGAGCTGATCATCGAAGGCAACGTGATGAAGGCCGAGCGGGTGAGCCCCTTGCTCAAGGAGGCCACCGAACTCACCGCCATCATGGCCGCATCACGCAAGTCGGCATCAAGCCGCCACTGAGGAATCTGAAATCGCAATTCGCAAATTGCAAATCGCAAATCTCCATGGCTACCACACAAGACCTCAATGACCAGATCGATGTCGTTACCGTGTTCCAGGAGGGCCGCATGGCCCCCGTGAAGTTCCGCTGGGGTGGGCGCACCTACCCCGTCACCCGCGTGGCCTATCGCTGGATCACGCGGCAGGGCGCCTACCCCATTCACCATTTCTCCATCGTCACCCCGGACGACCAGCTCTGCGAACTCGCGCTCAACACGCAGAACATGCAGTGGTCGCTCCTCAAGGTGCAGATGGAAGGATAGAGGAGAAAGAGCCACGGGCGGCGAGCCGCGAGCCACAAGCCTTGAAGAGGAAATCCGCAATCCCTCTTATAGCTCGCCGCTCGTAGCTCGCGGCTCGCGGCTCGACCCCATGCTCGGCTTCGACCACAACTTCGCCATCTCGGGGAAGTCCCGGTTCCTCGCGGGCGCCGCAACGTGCGAGGGAGCCGGGACATCCCCTGTTTCCCACGTAGCCGCAAGCGTCCCGCTTGCGGGCTCAACAACAAGCGGGACGCCTGTCGCCACGCCCCTCGAGCGCGTGATCATCTGCGTGGATATGGACGCCTTTTTCGCCTCCGTCGAGCAGCAGTGCGCCTACGGCGCGCTCGACGACCAGCCCGTGATGGTCTGCGGCAACACCGAGCGCCGCAGCGTCGTCGCCGCCGCCAACTACATCGCCCGCGAATACGGCATCCGAGCCGGTACCCCCATCACCACCGCCCGCCGCCTGTGCCCCCACGGCGTCTTCCTCGAGGGCGACCCCGAAAAATACGTCTACACCTGCATCCGCATCAACGACCTCTGCCGCGAGTTCACCCCGCGTGTCGAGTGTTTCAGCATTGACGAGAGCTTTCTCGACATCAGCGGCTCGGCCCACCTCTTCGGCGGCCCGGCCGAAACCGGCCGCCGCCTCAAAGCCCGCATCCGCGCCGAACTCGGCATCCCCTGCACCGTCGGCATCGGCCCCAACAAGCTCCTCGCCAAAACCGCCTCGAAGCTCGGCAAGCCCGATGGCCTCTTCACCCTCAACCACGAGGATGTCCCGGCCAAACTCCACCCCCTGCCCATCACCAAGCTCTACGGCATCGGCGCCCGCACCGCCGAAAAGCTCGCCCGCATCGGCGTCTCCACCATTGGCCAACTCGCCCGCACCCCGCCCGACGCGCTCAAGAAGCTCTTCGGCATCATCGGCCCTATGCTCCGCGACGCCGCCAACGGCCTGGATAGCTCCCCCCTCCTCACCGACGACGAGCAGCCCGAGGCCAAGAGCGTGGGCAACAGCTACACACTGAGCGACGACACGCGCGACGTGCGCAGAGTCCTCACCGTCCTCCTCGGCCTCTGCTCCAAGGTCGGCCGCCGCATGCGCCAGGGCGGCCACGCCGGCCGCACCGTCACCCTCACCCTCCGCTACGCCAACTTCCAAACCTTCGTCCGCGCCCGCACTGTCGAGGCCCCCATCAACCTCGACCGCGACATCTTCGCCGCCGCGTGCACCCTGCTCGACGAAATCTGGGGGCGGGACATCCACCGCGAATCCAGCGAATCTGGCGAATCAGGAACTTCCCAGCCCCATTCGCTCGATTCGAGAGATTCGCGGTTCCGCCACAGCCGCCGCGCCGTCCGTCTCCTCGGCGTCAGCGTCTCCAACCTCCTTCACCGCGACGACCCGCGCCAGCTCGGCCTCTTCGACAGCGACCTGCGGCGCCGCACCCATCAATTCCTCAAGTCAGTGGACGCCCTCCGCGACCGCTACGGCGAGCACGTCGCCGTCTGGGCCCCCCTCCTCCGCTCCGACGAAGTCATCTGATTTGAGTCCTAACCATATATGCGGCAAAGCCTTATGCTCGCCGCCCATCCCCCACCCCATACCTGCTCATCGCGCAAGTGAGCGAGAATGGCCGGAGCTGCGAGAATCGCCGATTCTCGCCAATCTATCCATACTTGCTCATCTCCCTCCCCACGGGTTTGAGCAAGCATGAGCAGGGGGGCACTCATCAGCCGCCTGGCCCCCCCCCGAAAGACCCGCCATGTCCACAAGGAATAGGCATGCCCACCCCCTCCCCCTCTCCAGTCGCCTCAGGATCCCCAGACCGTGAAGACCCTGGTTTGATTCACCGCGTCGCGCGCCATACTATGATTGGACACGATGCAGGAGACCGCCATGCCCCGACCGCCCGTCGTCGCCTTCACCCTCGCGCTGTGTGTTGCCTCGGCCCGCGCCGACGTGCGGCTGCCGAAGGTCTTCACCGACCACATGGTCCTCCAGCAGGAGATGCCCATCGCCGTCTGGGGCCGCGCCACGACCGGAGAACTCGTGACCGTCGAGTTCAACGGCCAGAGGGCGACGGCCAAAGCCGGCGACGATGGTGCCTGGCGCGTCACGCTCCCCGCGATGAAGGCCGATGGCCAGCCCCACTCACTCGTCGTCAAGGGCAACAACTCGCTGGAACTCAAGGATGTGTTGCTCGGGGAGGTGTGGCTCTGCGCGGGGCAGTCGAACATGGGCCGTCCCGTGGACGAGGCCGCGGCCAAGGCGGCAGACCAGCCACAGATTCGCCTGTTTAATTCGTCGGGCGAGACGCCCCGCGCCGATGGACTCGACGAGACGAGCGGCTGGATCGTCTGCACGCCGACCTCGATTCTCCAAGCCGGCGACTTTCTGGGGGCCGGCAAGGGCCGCCGGCCCTTCAGCGAGGTCGCCTACCACTTCGGCCTCAAGCTCCATCAGACCCTCAAAGTGCCCGTCGGCCTCATCCAGGCCAACTGCGGCGGCTCGACGGCCCGCGACTGGACCCCGTTCCCCGAGGCCGGCGCCAAGCTGCCGCTCGACCAGCCGATCCCCAAGATCACCCACAGCGACGGCCAACTCTACTGGGTCCGCCTGCGCGGCATGGTGCCGTTCGCCGTGCGAGGCGTCGTGTGGTACCAGGGCGAGGACGATGGGCGCAACCCCAAGTACGCCGAGGACTTCAAGGCCCTCATCGAGAGCTGGCGGAAGCTGTGGGACCGCCCCGACCTGCCCTTCTACTTCGCCCAGATCGCAGCCACCACCTACGCCGGCGGCATGCTCGGCGTGTGGGAGGCTCAGCAATGGGTGATGAACCACGTGCCGCACACGGGCATGGCCGTGAGCAACGACATCTACGAGGGCACGACGAACGGCGGCTTCAAGCGACGCGACGACAAGGCGCTCGGCTGGCCCATCGCCGGCGGCAGCAACCCGCACCCGACGGGCAAGCCCCGAATTGCCGCGCGCCTCGCCGAGATCGCCCTTGTCGAAACCTACGGCCAGCCCAAGAAGGTGCTCTACGGCCCCATGTACGCCTCGCACGAGGCCCGCGACGGCAAAATCGTCGTCCGCTTCAAGCACACGGGCAGTGGCCTCGCCACCGACGACGGCCAGCCGCCGAACTGGTTCGAGGTATCCGACGGTACGCTCGAGGGGAACAGGCCACGCTACGTCAAGGCCGAGGCCCGCATCGTCGGCCCCGACACGGTGGAGGTGTCCTCGCCCCTCGTCGCCCAGCCGAAGTTCGTACGCTTCGGCTGGCACGCGCTGGCGCGCTACAACCTCATCAACAAGGAAGGTCTGCCCGCCGTGTCGTTCCGCGCCGAGCCGGGGCCTCAGAGATAGCGCCAAGGTCCTGTCGTGGCGACGGGTGGCTGCCCCGCCTCACCTCACAACACGCTGTCGGCCGGCCGCATCCACCGCATCCGCAATCGCTCTGTAGCTCTCGCGCCAGGCGTCATGCGGCACGTTCTCGGATACCTGAATCTGGAGCAGGCCCGAGCCGCCATCCTCTTCGAGTATCTGCTCGGCCACCTTGCGGGCGCCCTTGTAGCCCCGCAAATGGCACGACGACGGGAAGTTGATCCACAACCGCATCTCGGGCCACATCTTCCGCGCCGCAGCCACCGACGTGTCGTTGTCGGGCGGCGGCGACATCGAGTCGATCCCTCTCACACCCGAGGCGCCGATCGCATCCCACAGCGGCTTCAGGTCGCCGTCCATGTGCACGAACACGTAGGCATCGCGCTCCGCGAGCATGGCGGCCAGCTCGTTGTAGAGGGGCACGCAGTAGCGGCGGAAGCGGTCCGGGCCGATGGCGGGGGCGGTGATGTTGTCGGGGAAGTCAATGAACGGCGCGGGCGAGCGAAGGGCCAGCTCGAAAATGAGCCGCGCGCGCTGGTTGAGGTGCTGAACAACCGCCGCAACCTTGTCGGGGCATTCGGCCAGGTGGACCGACAGGTTGCTCAACCCCACCCATTGCACCCAGAGCTGCTGATAGGGCGTCCGCTCGACGGCCGCCAGCGGCAGCCCGTCGTCGCCCAGGGCCGCGTCTACCTTCGCGTAGCCCGCGTAGTCGTCCATCACGATCCCGTCGCGCAGGTAGGCGAGCAGCACGTCGTAGTCGCGCGGCTCCTGTACATAGTGGCGGCGGATCGAGCTGGAGCCGTAGGCCGGCTCGAACTGGCGTTCCTCGAAGAGGGAGCCAGCGGGGGTGTGCAGCGTGGTGCGGCGGAAGCGCTTGCCGTCCCTCTCGAAATCCTCGTGCTCGAAGCGGCAGTTCGGCGTCTCGACGCGATGGATGCTGCACCACTGGAGCAGCCCCACGCGGCCGCGGCCCACGTGCGCCCACACCTCCTCATTCGGCGCCGCCAGTCCGCTGTATTGCACGAACGGCACACGGTCGTGGGGCCGCCCCTGGATCAACGCCAGCATTCGGTCCCGCATCGTTGCAGAGGACATGGTTAACCTCTCACGGGCCTCGGGCACAGCAGATGAACTTCGCGACGTGTCTTCTACCACAGAGGAAAAGCCACTGCAAGGCCGTCTCGGGGGTGTGGGCCGGAATGGTTGTTCTCTCTGGAGCCTGAAGGGCCCGCATGGGATAGCCCAGGCAACGCCCTGGGTTCAACGGGATCCGCAAGTCCAGGAGATAGAAGCTCTGCTCTCTATTACGCCCGTTCAGGGGTACCGCAGGGGCGGCCTGCTTCTCGGGGTTTCGCCCTGCTCCTTGCCCACATCTTCCGGGGGCTGGGGTCTAGCCCCCGAATGGGGGCGTTTGAGCCGTAGCCCAGGGCGACCAAAGGGAGCCCTGGGTAGTAGTAGAGGCGGCCCCACGACGGAGCCCCCGAAGGGGGGCGATTCAAGGGGCGTGAAACGCCCCCT
>DAOOIT010000040.1:54066-60455 GCA_035384565.1 Planctomycetota bacterium
GCTTGGACGGGCGGGGACGCCCGGTCCCAGGGCTCCCTTCGGTCGCCCTGGGCTACGACCCGGTCGCCCGCGTTCGCGGGCTACAAGGCCCTGACACGTGCGCCAAGATGAGGGCGTTGTCTTGGGCTATCCCATTTCGCCCCTTCGGAGCTCCCGCAGCCACCTGCGATTCCGGCCGCCACCGTCTCGGGGTATGGTTGCACTTTGCGCCCATACGGATGATGTTCTCCAAGACGCGTTGCGGTTGGCACTGGAGCACGCCATCTCGGCCTACGACGCCGCCTGTGTGGCCTCGGCGCTCCTGCTCGGCGCGCCGCTGGCCACTTGCGACGCGCCGCTTGCCCACCAGCTCGGGGGCAGGCAGCCCTGCGTCATTCTCCTCTCCGACCTGCCCCTTCCGCAGTTTCAGCGGTGACCATGCCAACTCAATCCATCGGGTAGCCGGGCGGGAACGGCGACTCGGGCTCCTTCCCGGCCTCTTCCTTCGGCCTGGGGGCCTCTTTGCGCCCGTAGGCGAGAGCCAGATCGAGCAGCCTGCCCCGCAGCTCGGCCGTGAGGGCATCCTCGCGGAAGCGCCAGCTCCAGTTGCCGCTGGCCTGGCCAGGCGTGTTCATGCGGGCCTCCCCCCCCAGACCCAGCACGTCCTGGAGCGGAACGATGGCCACGTCGGCAACAGACTCGTAGGCCAGGCGGGTGAGCGCCCAGTTCACCGGCTCAGCCATTGGGCCCAGGTAGCGGTGCAAGGCCGCCTTCTCCTTCGCCTCGCGCGTGTGGTACCAGCCGAGCGTGGTGTCGTTGTCGTGCGTGCCGGTGTAAACGATGCAGTTCCGCTCGTAGCGGTGCGGCAGGTAGGGGTGCGTGCCGTCGGTGGTGAAGGCGAACTGGAGCACCTTCATGCCGGGGAACTCGAACTGCTGGCGAAGGGCCTCCACGTCGGGCGTGATGAGGCCCAGGTCCTCGGCGATGATGGGCAGTTCGCCGAGCGCGTCCTTGAGGGCCTCGAAGAAGCGCGCGCCGGGCCCCTTCACCCATCGGCCGTTGATGGCGGTCTCCTCGCCCGCGGGCACCTCCCAGTAGGCCGCGAAGCCGCGGAAATGGTCGAGCCGCACGATGTCCACCGTGCGAAACGTCTGGCGGAACCGCTGGACCCACCAGGCGAAGCCGTCCGCAGCCATCGTGTCCCAGCGGTACAGCGGGTTGCCCCAGAGCTGGCCCGTCCTGCTGAAGTAGTCGGGCGGGACGCCGGCGACAACGGAGGGCCGCAGGTCGGGGCCGAGGAAGAAGAGCTCCGGGTGCGCCCATACGTCGGCGCTGTCGAAGGCGACGAAGATCGGGATGTCGCCCACGATGCGAATGCCCTTGGCGTTCGCGTGGCGCTTCAGATCGCTCCACTGGCGGAGAAACTGGTACTGGAGGTAGCAGTGGGTGAACACGGCATCGGCGAGACGCTCGCGGGCTCGGGCCAGGGCGGCGGGCTGGCGCGTGGCGAGGTCCTCCGGCCAGGTGCTCCACACGGCGCCGCCGTGGGCATCCTTGAGGGCGCGGAACAGCGCGTAGTCGTCGAGCCAGGCGGCATTCTCGTAGCAGAAGCGGTCGAAGTCGGCCCGCCGCGCCCCCACGGCGCTGCGGCGGAAGCGCGCGGCGGCGCGAGGGAAGACCTCGTTTCGCCAGCCGTAGACCCAGCCGAAGTCCACGTGCTCCTCGGGGAATCGCGGGGCGCTCGCCAGCTCCGACGGCTCGAGGTCGCCCTCCGAGGCCAGCCAGTCCAGGTTGAGCAGAAACGGGTTGCCCGCGAAGGCCGAGAAACAGGCATAGGGCGAATCGCCGTAGCCCGTGGGTCCCAGGGGTAGAATCTGCCAGAGCGACTGGCCGCTCTCGGCCAGAAAGTCGGCGAAGCGGTGCGCCGTGTAGCCCAGTTCCCCGATGCCGAAGCGGCCGGGCAGCGAGGTCGGATGCAGCAGAATGCCCGCGGAGCGGGGAAAGCGCATGGGGGCCTCCTGTTCGCGTTCGCAGTGCGGGCTTCAGCCCGTATCCTAATGCTCGCATTGCCGGTCCAGGATGCAGGCTGAAGCCCGCGCTACGAACTGGCATTTTCATGATAGCGCTTGGCTGGATTGCTGCAAGCCGGGCTTGACGGCGGCGGCCCAATGGCTATGATGTGCGGGGCCGAGGCGGCAATGCGGATTCTACATTCCAGATTGCAGACCGCAGACCCCAGCTTCCTTGTTGCGGAGAGCGAGCCATGACGATGGACCGAGGACCCGTGAATCGCCGAGGCTTTCTGCGCGGCGCGGCCACCGCCGCCGCGGCGCTGGCCGTGGTGCCGCGCCACGTGGTCGGCGCCGAGAGCCCCACAGGCCCGCAGCCGCCCAGCGAGGTGTTCGCCTGCGGCCTCATCGGCTGCGGCGGCCAGGCCGGCGAGGATCTCAAGAGCTACATCAAGGACTGGGGCGCCGACTTCAAACTCCTGGCCGCGGCCGACGTGCACTACGGCCACCTCCAGAACGCCAAGAAGCGCTGGGGCGAGCAGGTGGAGCTGTACACCGACTGGCGGCGCGTGGTCGAGCGCAAGGACATTGACGTGGTCTCCATCGCGACCCCGCCCCACTGGCACGCGCTCTGCTGCATCGGCGCCGCGCAGGCAGGCAAGGACATCCTGTGCGAGAAGCCGATGACGAAGTTCATCGCCGAGGGCCGCGCCGTGGTGACGGCCGTCAAACGCTATGGCCGCGTGTTCCAGATCGGCACCAGCGGCCGCTTCGGCGCCTGCAAGAGCCCCCACAGCCGCATGATCCACAAGATCATGCGCAGCGGCCTGCTCAAGAACAACTGCCAGGGCGTCTTCATCCAGCGCGGCGGCTTCCCCGTCAAGCGCTACTGCGGCCTCGTCAACGCCAAGCCCGAGCCCGTCCCCAAGGAACTCGACTGGGACATGTACTGCGGCCCCGCCCCCGTCCGCCCCTTCCACCACGACCGCTTCGGCTGGAACCACCGCTTCTACTGGGACTACGAGGGCGGCGCCCTGGCCGACTTCGCCCAGCACTACATGGACCCCTTCCAGTGGATCTACGGCAAGGACGACACCAGCCCCGTCGAGGTCGAGACCCTCGCCGCCCCCGCCCACCCCGAGTGCTGCACGCCCTGGGCCTGGGCCGAGCTGAAGTATGCCGACGGCCTGACGCTCGTGCTCGACGGCAATGAGTGGGGCCCGCGCTACGACCGCAAGAAAGAGCGGCGCGTGGACCTCAGCGACCTCGACGCCGAGAGCCAGGAGAAGCTCAAGGCCCTGCCCGACCCCGAGCCGCTCCTCACCTTCCCCGAGGCCGTGCGCCAGCGGAAGGACTCGGGCGGCCACGTGGAGGCCGCCCACCGCGCCATCACCATCGCCCACCTCGCCAACATCTCGCTGCGGCTCGGGCGCAAGATCAAGTACGACCCCGTCAAGGAACAGGTCATCGGCGACGACGTGGCCAACCGCCTGGTCTATCAGCCCATGCGCGAACCCTGGCACCTGTAGGGCGCGCATGCTTGCACGCGGAACCCGTTCTGCTAGGAGTCCCCCCGATGCCCGCTTCTGAACAGCTCAAGGCCCTCGTCGAGCAGATACCCGACCACGACAAGGGCGGCTCGTATGTGAGCCTCACGCCGGAGGCCGGCGAGGCCATGCGCACGCTCGCTGCCGAAATCCTCAAAGGCGGCCGCGAGAACGTGCTCGGCCTTGTTGACCTGCTCGTCGAGCCGAAGATCGGCGAGGAGGTCAAGGACATCAAACCCCACTATGCCCTCCACCTCGTCGCCGTCCACGTCACAGGCGAGGGTCAGGAGAAGGCCCGCGCCGAAGTTGCCCTCGCCCTCGCCTCCCAACTGGGCGGCGACCGGCCCAAGGCCATCCAGAAGTACCTGATCCAGGAGATTCAGCTCTGCGGAGGCAAGGAGGTCACCGAGACCCTCGGCAAGATGCTCCTCGACCCCGACCTCTACGACGACGCGGCCCGCGCTCTGGCCGCCATCAAGGAGGGCGCCGCCGACGTGCTGCTCGCCGCCTTGCCCAACGTGAAGGGCCGCGCCCGGCTGAGCGTGATCAAAAAGCTCGCCGTGCTGAAGTGCGAGAAGGCCGCCGACGTCTTCAAGCAGGCACTCGCCGAGCAGGACCTCGACATCCGCATTGCGGGTGCCTGGGGCATCAGCCGCATCGCCGATGCATCGGCCTCCGAGGCCCTGCTCAAGGCCGCCGACGGCGCCAGGGACTGGGAGCGTCTGAACCTGTCCGACGCGGCCATGTCCCTGGCCGACGCGCTGCTCGCCGCGGGCAAGAAGCCAGAAGCCGCCGCCATCTACGCCCATATGGCCACGACGCGCACCGACCCGACCGAGAAGCACATCAAGCAGGCCGCCGAACGCGGCCTGGCCGCGACGAAGTGAGGCACGGACCCACCGAGAGGCGCTACTCGGCGAACTCGAGGATGTCGTAGTCCTCGAAGCGATGGAAGTCGAGCGCACTGAGCCGGGCGCTGCTGGAGAGCTCTTGGCCCGCCTCGAGGTAGACCGAATAGTCGTAGCGGCATACGGCGAAGCGCCAGCGATCGCCAAGTTGCGGCTTCGGTGTGGGGGTGAAGGCCGAGAGCGGGATGGCAGCCTCCACGATCCAGCCCTTATCCTTGTCCTTCCAGTTGTTCACGGTGCCGCTCACCGAGATGGCCACCTGAATCCGCGAGTCCCAGTCCTTCCAGCGGTCAATCGAGCCTGCGGCGAGGCGACGGCCGATCAGCAGGTCGAGCACGGTGCCCAGAGGATTGATCTCGATCTCGTAGTAGGCCGGCTCGACGTCGCTCGGCTTGACGAACAGCTCGACCACGTCGTCCTCCCATAGCCAGGCGTCGCGCTCCTTCTTCAGTGCCAGCAGGTCGAAGTCCTCCATCACCACGCCGAGGTAGAGGAACTCGTCGTCCCACAGCAGCTGCGCCGAACTGGGATGGCGCGGCTTCCGTCCTTCGGGCGGAATGCGAAAGTCGTCGAGCACGTAGGCACGATCCCACGCAGGATCGTTGAGCTTGCCGTCAATGGCGATCTTGCCCGCGGCGCGGCGGCAGGGGATGATCCGGGCTTGCCGACTGCCCTCGCCCGGCGCCGGGGCCTTCGGCAGGCACCCTGCGAGCAACAGACACGCGATGGCAGTTCCCACGGCTCGTCCTTGCATGGCAGCGCCTCCTGGTCCAGCGGCCTCCCACACGGATTCTAGCCGCCTCCGCCTCCCCTGTCAACGCCGATGCCCAGGCCATCTTGACAAGCGCGCCCATCCGCCCAATAATACGGGCTGTGGCATCGGTGCTGCTAGAGTGAACTCACAAGCGAAAGGAAGCGGTTATGCGGCCGGACTTCGAGGCCCTCGCGACGAGCCGTCGGGTCTATGTTCCCTCCGAACGCCGGTTGGTGGGGCACGTGCCCACCATTGCGCTCTGCCCCGTGGCGGACGGGCGCACGGGCGCCTACGAGACCAACGTCGAGAAGACCTGGCGCATGACGGCCAAGGTCTACGACCTCATCGCCGACAATGTAAGGCTGCCCGATGGCACACCCGTCCGCGTCGTGGTCGCGCCCGAGATCGTCTACGGCCCCCGCAGCGGCGCCCTCGCCCAGAAGCACTTCACCGAACACGGTGCCTCGGCCTGCATCTTCCTCAGCCGCTCGTGGTCATACAGCGACGAGCTGATGAGCGCCTGCCAGGGCATCGGCTCCTCGGAATGGCAGCTCTGCGCCTACGGCTTGAACCAGACAGATAGGCCCGGCGCCGTGTGGCTCAAGGCATTCACCGCCGCGATGGACGAGAAGGGCCGGCCGATCTTCTGCATCTACTCGCCCGACCTGGAGAGCGAGGACGGCCCGCTCGCTCCCTTCGTGGCCGAGCGATTGCTCCGCTTCGCCCGCTGCGCCGCCGCTGTGGCCGAGCTGCGGGGCAAGAATTACCTCTCCCTCGGCGCCGTCTCGATGGGCATCATCGGCTCCGACGTCCGCCGCAACGCCCTCCTCCACTACTTCGGAATGGGCACCGTGAGCTACGACATGGTCGGCCTCCAGGGCCGCATGGCCCGCGGCTTCTACGACCACGAGGAGCTCGAGCGCGCCATCAAGTTCATGGACAGGTTCGAGAAGGTCTTCGGCAAGGGCAAGCGCCCCTTCAAGGCCAAGGACCTCGTCGCCGAGTGCTGCAAGATGGCCCTCATCACCCGCGACCTGATGGTCGGCAACCCCCGCCTCGCCGATCCCGCGGTGGGCAAGGCCCAGGGCTTCAAAGCCGACGTCGAGTACGCCCAGGGCGCCAACGCCATCGCCGCAGGCACCCAGGGCCAACGGCAGTGGACAGACCTCTACCCGAACTTCGACGTGACCGA
>DAOOIT010000041.1 GCA_035384565.1 Planctomycetota bacterium
CGCCGCGCCTCGCATCCAGCCCGCTGACGCCGGCAACGCAGCCCACGGGGATTCTTGGACAGGCTCCTAGGGCGCGTCCTGCCGGAAGTCGAGCGCGCGCCCCTCGGGGTCGGTGAGGCGCACGGAGTAGAGCCACCACTCGCGGTGGTTGAAGGTCTTGATGAGGAAGCGGCTGGGGCCCTGGCGGAGCGTGACCTCTGTCTTCTGTTCCCCCGAGCCAGGCCGTTCGGCGACTTTCACGCCATTGAGCCAGAGGATGAAGCCGTCGTCGCTCTTGACGGTGATGGAGGCCTTGCTCTCCTCGGGCATCGTGATGTCGGCCACCCCGTAGGCCACTTTGCCGTCAATGGGCGGCGGGTAGAGGTCGTAGAGCGACACCTCGCCGTCAATGCGGCTGGCCTGGTAGCGTTGCCAGGCGAGGCGGCCCTTGGCGTCGGGCACGGCGATGCGCACCGGCGCGCTGTCGGCCAGTTCGAGGAGGCTGGCCAGCACCTGGTCGGCGGCGACGAGGCGCGGGTCAGCCAGCGCCACGTGGTCGTTCTTCGGGCTGGCGAGGGGGTCCACGGCGATCTCGATGGTGGTGCGCTGTCCCGCGAAGGCATCGAGGGGGACCTCGGCGGCCTGCCACCCTTCGGGCTTGGCGAGCTTGCGCTCGAGGAGCTTCTGCCCGTTGACGGAGAACTCGACCACCGCTCCGTCGCTGTCGGCGGCGTCATCCTCGAGCCCCATCGCGGTCGCGAGCTTGAGGCCCTTGGCTTCGGGCAGTTCGAGGCGGAAGGTGGCGATGAGGCGCACGGCGGCGCCGCGGGCGGTGGGCGGCTGCACGAGGAGGGCCCGGCGCTTTTCGCCGCCGCAGGTGGCGTCGCCCACGCGGAAGGTCGCCGTGGGGTCGGCCGCGATGGCGTCGTAGTCCTTGGCGAAGTCCACCTCGTACTCGGGGAAGTAGGCCGGACCGAAGCCGCGGTTGCGGCTGTCGTAGGGGAAGGGGCCGATGAGCATCCAGGACGTGATCATTCCTTGCGCGTGGGCGATGCGTCGGCGCACCGCCTCGTCGCCCACGTGGGCGAGGGCCTTGGCGGCGTACTCGCGCTCGTCCTTGTCCTTGCCGCCGAGGATCGGGGCCAGCAGGGCGACGACCTCCGCCAGGTCGGCTGCGGGCACGCGCTCGCACAGGAGGTCGGTGGCCGCGCGTCGGATGGCCTTGTCGCCCTGGCGGATCGCCTCGGCGAGATACTGCGGGAAGCCCTCGGCGGGCGCGGCGTCGGTGAGGTTGCGGATGGTGCGGAAGGCGGCCACCCGCACGCCGTGGTCGCGGTCGAGCAGGAGGGGGCGGAGGAGCTTGAACTGGTCGGCCTTGGCGCACTTGCCCACGCTCTCGACGGCCTTGCCACGCACCTGGGGCGAGGGGTGGCTCAGGTAGCGAGCGAAGAGGTCGGCGTAGCGGTCGGGGTCCAGCGCGGCGAGGAGCTGGAGGGCCTCGGGCAGCACCTCGCGATAGGCATCGGCCGGCTCGCGCACGAGCGCGGCCACGCCCTCGCAGGCCTCGCGGGTGGGCCGGAGGGCCAGCACCCGCAGGGCTGCGCCGTAGCACTCGCGCCGTTCTCCCCGCAGGGCCGCCAGCATGGGCAGGAAGAGCGCGCCGGGTTCGAAGGCGGCCAGCGCGCGCTCGCAGGCCACGCGCACGCCTGCATCGCCGTCGGCGGCCATGCGGCCCAGCAGAGCGGGGATGGCCTCGGGCACGATGGCCTTGGCGAGAGTCCGCGCCGCCTCCACCCGCACGCCGGCGTCGCTGTGGGCCAGGAGGGCGATGGCCTGCGCATGCGATTCGGGGGTGGGGATGTAGACGAGCGCGCGCGTGGCGTGGAGCGCCAGTTGCGGGTCCTTGTCGTCAAGCAGCGGGCGCACAATATCCCACGCCTTCTCGCGGCGGACTCGCGCGATGGCGACGACGGCCTGGCATCGGACCTCGGGGGCGGGGTCGTTGAGGCGCTGGACGATGGTGGCCTCGGCCTGGGGGGTGGCGAGGATGCCGAGGGCCTCGACGGCCGCCGCGCGCAGCTCGAACGCCGCATCGCCTGCGCGGGCCTGGGCGTCGCCGAGCATCTGGTCGCCGAGCAACTCGGCCAGGGCGACGAGCGCGCGCCCGCGCACCCACGGGGCGTCCTTGCCCGCGAGGACGGCCTTGAGCTGGGGCGCGGCCTCCTTCGCCTTCCAGCGGGCGAGTTGGCTCATGGCGGCCCACTGGAGGATCCAGTCGCCGGACCGGACGTCGTCGAGAGCTTGCTCGATGGCCAGGGGGGTGGCTGCGCCGTTGGCGCGCGGAGGCTCAGGCGGTGCCCCGGCCGAGGCCAGCCCGCAGGCCGCCGCGATGGCCGGCAGCCATGCGGCCCGACGCAGGTGTTTCAGTCTCGCTCCGCTCACACAGTGCTCACTTCGTGTGCCGCGCGGGCTGGCCGTAGAGGCGCAGCACGCGCTTCCAGTACTTCGGGGCTATCTCCACGGCGGCGGCCGGGGGTTGCCCCAGCCTGCGCAGGAGCTTGATGACGTCGAGGAAGGGCGAGAGGCCGTTGTGAAGCAGTACGTCATTTGCCCTGTGCTCGAAGCGCAGGCGCGAGTGCCCGAGGGCCTCGAGCAATGGCACGGCGAAGTTGATCTTCACCTCTTCCTCGCGCTCGCCGATCTGCTCGGGGGTGAGGGTGGCGAGTTGCTTGAGTCGCTCGAAGTCGAGACCGGGCATGTCGCGGCTCCCATCGGCGTTTGCCCCATCATCCATGGGCGGGCACGCGAAGTCAAGCGCAAGCGGCGGAGGCGTCGGCCGCGGGCGGCGGGCGGCAGGCGAGAGAAGCCCGCGGAATATGCGGGCGGATGCGCGGAAGAACGTAGGAAGTGCATACATGCGCGCGGAACATGCTGGCTCAGGCGCTCGGATGTGGGGCACTTCCGCAGATAGTTTCTGCCGCGGCTTCTCGTAGCGACAAGCTTCCCGCTTGTCGAGCAAGTGAGGAGAGCCGCAAGCGGGACGCTCGCGGCCACTTGAAACCACGTACGATTCCGGCCGGCCTCTCCCGTCGCTTGACATGCCTGGCCGCGAGGCATACGATCTCGGCGGTAAGGGGAGCCTGGGCGCGAGGGCGCCACCATATGGAGGCCACGATGGGCAAGGGCCGGTGCGCGGCAGGGTGTGGTGAGCGTGCGAAAGTCGGGCGGCGAGCGTTCCTCGGCGCTGCGTCGGCCGTGGCCGCGCTGCTGCCGCTGCGCGGCTCGGCGCTTGCCGCCGAGGGCGAAGACGCCGGGGAGAAGCCTGCGGGGCCCGGGGCGCGCTGCGTGCCCATCGTGCGGGCGTGCTTCGTGCGCCGAAAGGGCGACTACGGGTTGCGGTGGCCGGGGGCCGTTTACGATGGCGCCGCCGCGCTGCGGAGGTACGCCGAGGAGCTGGGCGCAGCGGCGAAGGAGTTGAACCTGCGCCTCGACCTGCGGGCCGAGCCGCTCTACAGCCAGACGGAGGGGGATGCCTGGGTGGCCGAGGCGGCCGAGGCGAAGCCCGACGGCCTGCTCGTGGTGGTGCTCGACCGCCAGGAGCACGCGTGGCCCACGGCGGGGAAGGCGATTGACACGAAGCTGCCCACGGTGGTCTTCTCGCCCGTGGGCACGTCGTTCACCACGAACACCGCGGCGCCCTCGAGGAAGCCGGGCTGTTTCATCGCCTCGACCGACGACTTCGGCCAGGTGAGGTGGGGGCTGAAGATGCTCGGCGCGGGGGCCAGGATGCGGGCGACCCGCGCCCTCGTCATCGCGGGGGGCAGCGAGGCGGACGCCGAGATGGAACACCTGGGCATCCGCCTCCGGTACGTGCCCGCCAAGACGTTCCTCGATGAGTACGAGAGGACACCGGAGAGCGACGAAATCCGCTCGCTGGCCGAGGACTACATGAAGCGCGCGCGCCGCCTGGCGGGCGCGACGAAGCAGGACGTGCTCAACGGCGTGAGGAGCTACGTGGTGGCGCGCACGCTTCGGGCGCGGGCCGAGGCCGATGCGATCACGATGGACTGCCTGGGCGCGCTGGGCCGCACGAAGGTGAGCCTGCCGTGCATCGCGTGGTCGCGGATGAACGACGACGGGATTCCCGCGGCGTGCGAGGCTGACCTGGGGGCGATGGCCGCGCACATCGTGGTGCAGTACCTGTTCGACCGCCCGGGCTTCCAGCAGGACCCCGTGGGCGAGACGGCGCGCGGGGCGATCATCGGCGCGCACTGTTCGTGCCCCACGCGGCTCAGTGGCTTCGGCCAGCCGCCCGAGCCGTTCGACATCGTGCATCATCACGGGATGCGCGACGCGGTTCCCCGCACCCTGTGGAAGATCGGCCAGAGGGTCACGTGCCTCGACGTCGAGCCCGCGCCCAAGGGCGGCAGGGCGCGCATGCTCATCTCGGTGGGGGAGGTCGTCGAGAACGTGTCGGTGCCGCCTGCCGGCGGCTGTGTGGTGTCGGTGATGGTCAAGTTCGACGGTGCGACCGACGTGCTGGCTTTTCCCGGCTTTCACCAGCTCTTCTTCTATGGGGACTACAAGGCGCAGCTCGTCCAGTTCTGCCGCTTGTTCAACATCGAGCCCGTGGTGGTGTGACGCGCGGGGATTGAGGCGCGCGGCGTCCGTGCCTGGGACCGCGGAGCGGCCGGGGAGTCGCCCCCACGCAGAGCGTAGGGACGAGAGTGCGGCTGTCAGTGAGGAGTGTCTGGATTCGCGTAGATTTGCGTGATTCGCGGCCCAATCCCAACGGGTCTCGGGCTAGCGCTGGTAGATGGGCAGGAAGCGGTAGGGCACGCCGAGGATGAGGATGGACATGGCGGTGCCATAGATGGGGTCGGATTCGCCGCCGTCGCCGAGCCAGGAGCCGTCGCTGCGTTGCTTCCGGAGGAGGGCGTCGTGAATCTTGGGGTACCAGTCCTGATAGTAGTCCTCGCCGGCCTGGTACATGGCTTGGACGGCGTAGTAGTGTCCGTAGTGGTAGAACTTGGTTTTCTCGAACTCCTCCTTGGGGAGGCGGGCGAGGTATTGGATGCCGCGCTTGGCTTCCTTGGTGTCGCGTTCGCCGCACATGAGGAGCGATAGGAGGCCGGCGGCGGAGGAGGAGAGCGAGGGGTCGCGTCCGCCGGGCTGGTAGCCGAAGCCGCCGCTGAGGGGGTTCTGGCACTTCTTGACGTAGTCGGTGGCCTTCTTGATGACGGGGGCAGGGACGAGGATGCCGGCTTCGGCGGCGGAGGCGAGGGCGACGATTTGCATGACAGTGACGGAGACGTCGGCGTCTATGGGCTGGGGCTGGTAGCGCCAGCCGCCTTCGGAGTTCTGGGCGCGGAGGATGATGTTGACGGCGCGCTTGAGGATGTCGCGGACCTCTTCTTTGTTGGTCATGCCCCAGACTTCGGAGAGGGCGAGGGTGGCGAGGGCGTGCTCGTACATTCCCTGGTTGGTGCCGCCGAAGTAGCCGCCGCCTTCCTTGCCGCGCTTGAGGAGCCAGGCAAGGGCTTTGTCCATGGTCTTGGCGTGCTGGCCGTGCTCGGGGAAGTAGCCCTTGAGCATGAAGGCCATCATGGAGAGGCCGGTCATGGCAGCGGGGTAGCGGGCGCCCCAGGAGCCGTCGGGGTTCTGCGACTTGGCGAGGAAGCGGAGGCCCTTGTCTATGGCGGTTTCGGCCTGGGGGCTGAGTTCGGCGACGCCGACTCGCGCGCCGGCTCCGAGGCCCACGCGCAGAGGGAGGGCGATGAACATGAGGGCGAGGGCGGCGCGACGACGCATGGACGGCATCCTATCGCTTGGAGGCTGGACGTGCGGCGTCCTTGGAGAGGGCCTCGTAGTAGCTCTCGAGGAGTTCGCGGTATTCGATAGGGAGCTCGCGCGCGTAGATCTGGAACAGATCGTCACGCTTGCGGTCGCCGAGTGGGTTCCACTTGGCGTCGGTGCGGGCGACATCCTTGCCCTTGGGGTCCGTCTTGTCGCCGAGGGCGCGTTCCTTGTCTTCGGTCTGTTGGGTGGGGCCTTCGTGGGGCATGGGTTGCTGGGTGGGCTGAGCCATCTCGGGCTGGCCGGGCTCGGGCGGGCCAGGCTCGGGTTGGCCGGGCTCGGGCTGCCCCTGCTCCGGCTGGGCCATGGCGGTCTCGAAGGCTTGCTGCGCCTGCTGGAGGGCGGCCTCGGCGGCGGCCTGATGCTGCTGGGCCTCGGGCTGCTGCGCCTGGGCGAGGGCCTCGGCCGCGTGCTGCATCTCGGCGGCTGCCTCGTGGAGCGGCTGAGCGGCCTCGGGCGCGGCCTCCTGGGCGGCCTCGTGGGCCTGCTGGGTGTCGGCCTGGAGGTTCTGCTGCTCCGGCGCCTGCTCGGGGAGGCCCTCGGGCCGCGCGTTCTCGGTGTTCTGGCTGAGCTCCTGCTGACGGCGCAGGAGATCGTTTAGCTGCCGCTGCATCTCCGCTCGGGCCCGAGCCATCTGCTGGTCGCGCTCGCGCGCCCGCTGCAAGGCGGCCTGGGCCTCCTGGAGGGCGTTCTCGGCGCGTTGCTGGGCCTCGGCGGCCCGCTGAGGCTGATTCTGCTGGAGATTCTGGGCCGCTTCGTTCATCGCCTGCTGAGCCTCGTTGAGGGCGTTCTGAACGTTCGGGCGCTGGGCGTTCTCGGCGGCTTGCTGGGCGCGTTCCTGAAGGTTCTGCTGCGGACGGGCGAGTTCCTGAGCGTTCTCGTTGTCGCGCTGACGCTGTTGCGTCTCCTCCCGAAGGGCCTGTTGGTCCTTGAGCATCTCCTGAATCTGGCTCTCGGCGCGCTGGTCGGGTGTCTGAGGAGTCTCGGCTTGAGCGATCTGGCGGTCGAGCTCGTTGATGGCCTGAGCCAGGGCCTCCTCGGCCTTGTGCTGCTGGTCGGCAGTAGTTTCCTTCTGCGCTTGTTCGATGGCCTTCTCCGCCTCCTCCATGCGGTTGTCCGCTTCCTGCATCTTCTCCTGGACGGCATCCTTGCGCTCATCGCGTTTCGCCTCGGCGTACTCCTTCTGGGCCTGCTCGAGGCGGTTCTCGAGGTTGCGCTGCGCGACTTGGGTGTCCTTCTGATCTTGCTTGAATTGCTCTTCGGTCTTCTGTTCGCCCTTCTCGCGAAGGTCCTTCTGGTCCTTCCGGATCTCCTCGAGCTTCTCGCGGAGTTCCTTCTTGGCCTGGAGATCATCCTTCTCGTTGCCCTGAAGCTGCTTCTCGGCCTCGCGCAGGGCCTCGAGCGCCTTCTCCTGCTCCTCGACGGCGGCGACGGGCTTCTTCTCCTCGATCTCGCGCGCGGCCTCCTCCATGCGCTTCTCGACCGGCGTGTCCTTCTTGAGTTCCTGCTCCGCGCGCTCCATGCGCTTGCGGCTCATCGGGTCGGCCTCTTCCTTCACCGCCTCCTGGAGCTGCTTCTGGAACAACTCCGCACGCTGAGCCAGGCGCTCTTGCTTCTCGGCGAGATCCTTCTTCTGCTCATCGGCCTTGTCGGGCTCCTGGAGCACCTTCTTGCCCCACTCCTTCGTCTCGCGCTGGAGCTGCTCCTCCCTGGCAATGAGCTCCTGGAGCTCCCGGCGCAAGTCCTGGATGGCCTGCGACGACGCGGCCTGGAGCAGCACACGCTCGAGCTCCTTCGTCACGATGTCAATCTCCACACCCGCCGCCTGGAGGAACGGCCGCATCGTAGCCAGTTGCTGTCGGGCGTTCTCCAGGTGTTTCGCGGCGTCGGGCACGTGCTGCGTGCTCAGCTTCTTCAGGATCTCGGCGATGCGCAGCAGCTCATCCGCCTTGCCCTCCTTGAGCAGCTCGTTCGACCGCAGGTCCAACACGATCGCTCGGAAGGCATCAATCGTCGTGTCCATGCGCCGGTTCACCATGTGCTGGCGTTCGGCCTCCTGCATGATGGTGTCCGACAGGGCCAGGAACGCCGGATCCTCGGCTGGCTTCGGGTCGGCCGACTCGCCGAAGGCGCTCGGCAGGCAGGCCGCCAGGCAGGACAGCACGATTCCGCACCCGCGTGCAATGCTCATGGCATCACCCCATTCCGTAGACATGGCCGAACCGGAACTTCTCCCACAATTTAGCGCTTCGCCCCCTGCAATGCAACCCCAAATTGGCCCATCGCGCGGGTGTGTGGGGAGGCACCGTTCTGGCGGAAAGGTGCCTCCCCAGACCCCTCCACCAAAGACTCCACTCCTGGGGCGCCTGGCCCGTCGGCCCAAAAAGAAACGCCACACACGGGTGGCGTTTGGGAATCGCTCCACAGAGCGTTGCCTGCGGACGAAAGCCGTCCTTAGCACTCCTCCGGCCGTGGGTACCTTCGCGTTCGTCTGTTCGGTGGGTGACCGCCCGGGCGGCCGGCGCTCGGGTCTTGTGTCGCCGAACGGATACACACTACCCACGCGCCGCTGTGCCGAGCTTCATCCAGAGGCGAACGGCTCACTGTGGTAACAGGGTCGCCGCATCTCGTGGCATTGTCAGGTTGCGGGCATCGGAGAGGGCACCCAGCTATCGCCGTGCCCTGAAACATGCATCAGCCTGTTGGGGTGCGGGCGCAAAGCACCGCTTTCGGGTGACCCAGTGCAAGCTGCTCGCACCACGCGGGCCCGTGGTCTGCGCCAGCCTCGACGGGACTCTACCGCCGGCGTCTTCGCAGCAGGCCCAGACCGGCGAGCGCAAGCACCGCCAGGGTGGATGGCTCGGGAATCTCGCCGTCGCCTCCGCCGCCCCCGCCCTCACCCCGCAGGCGGACGATGACGCTGGTGGGGGTGTACTCGAGCGCGACGTTGAGGCCGAAGGGCGGCCCCTGGACGCTATACCACCAGCTGTCGAAGGCGGAGCCGCCGAAGCCTTGCGTGGCACTGAAGATCTCGAACATGTCGCCGGCCTGGGGCGTCCAAGCCGAGGTGTAGAAGGTCAGCCCCAGGCCCCCGCCGAGGTTGGCGGTGCCCAGGACGTTGACCCGGTCGTGGGTGGTGCCGGGGCCGGGTCCGCCCCAGATGTACCCTGTGCCCCATAGCTCGATGTAGACGCGCGACTCGACGTCGAGCGTCGCGTAGTTCCCGTCAATGGTCAGGGTGCCGCTGTGGTGGGGGTAGACGACTCCGGCGTCGCTCGTGACATGGCCGATGATGGTGCCGCCGCGTAGCTCGCCGCCCAGGAGTTGGACCGTGGGCGCGGTGACGGTGGACGGCGCCTGCACCGCGAGGACGCTGAAGAGGTCGGCGGGTGGGTCGCCGTAGACCACGATGCCGCCAGCGGCCTGGAGGGTGGCGCCGCCACGGACCTGTACGGTGCCGCGGCCGCCGCCTCCGCCGCCGTCGCCTCCAATGTACAGGGTGCCTGTGGTGGTCCACGTGGCGTCGGTGTTGAGGTAGAGGTTGCCGCCCGAAGCCGGCTCTTGGGCAATGTAGCAGTCGCCCACGTGGCTCACCTGCGCGCCCATTTGGCCATAGACGGTGGCGGAGCTGCCTGCCTTGCCGATCGTCAGGAGGCCGTTGAGCGAGGCGGTGCTGGTGTTGCCCTGGACGTAGAGGCCGCCGTAGCTGCCGGGCGCCTCGGCCAGGGTGAGGGAACGCGAGGTGAGATGGCCGTCTGTGGTCACCCATCCGTCGCCCAGGCCGGCTCGCCCGATGACGCAGTCGCCGACGTCGAGGGTCGAGCCGATGCTCGTGGCGAACGCGCCGATCCCGCCCGCCTCGTCGCCCACGACCGTGGTGTTGCTGACGACGCAGGAGCCGCCGCTCTCCACCCGTAGGTTGGCCATTCCCGTGTAGTCGGAGACGGCGCCGATGATGAGGTCCGTGGTGGTGAACTTGCCTCCCTGCACGATCACATCGCGCTCGCCGAAGTAGCTGGCGGGGCCGGCGCCGATGACCGTGGTTCCCAGCACGTCGAGCCAAGTGTTGCTGGAGACCGACACGACGGCCGCCGCGTCGCAGCCCACGTAGAGGGCGCCGGGCGCGGCGAGAGTGCCCACCCTGACCGTGGGCGTCACCGCCCCGCCGCCGCCGCCACCGCCGAGTTGCAGCCGGGCGAACAAGGGGAGGGCCGAATCGTGCTGGTACCCCACCCAGGCCGTCCCGCTGACGGTCAGCGGTATGGTGCCGAGGGGATCGTGCGTGACCTGGACGTGGCCGCTGGCCGTCTGCCCGACGCAGAGGCTCGCGACGACCGCGGGGTAGGCGGAGGGATTGCCCGTCCATGGCAGCACCGTCGCCGGCGCGATCTCGGGAGCGTTCACCGACGCTGATGCAACGGGGCCCGGCGGGCCGGCAGGAGACCAATTGCCGGCAACGAACCAGTCAATGCCACCGGCGCCCGTCCAGGCGTAATCCGCGGGGTCCGGCGCGATCGGGTAGCCGGCCGCTGATACCACGAGGAAGGCGATGGAGATCAGGCAACCCCGTAACACGCTCCCGGCCCGTTCCATGCATGACCCTCCTTCATGGGCTATGGAAACGGAGCGCATCCCTCAGTTGAGTCCAGCACAAGCAAGTCGTGGGCCAGGGGTGGAGGCTCTGCGCGCATCAGGCAGGTTCGCAGTGTATCTTATCCCACTGTCGGCAGTTGCGTGCGTACCGCGAATGGGGGAAAGGGGCCAGAGACCCCGAGGGCGATAGCCTCACGTTGACTCTCGGCAACATGGCCACGCAGTCATCAGTGTCCATGGCTGCCAAGCGCTTATGCCTTGAGTAGTTAGAGCGTGTTGCCATTCGGCAACATTGGGCGAGTGCCTGGAAACATGCTCTGGGCCGATGTTGCGGCGGAGCCGAGGCGGTTGCAGTCTGAACTCTGGCCTGCGCCGAGGGCACAGACTGCGCCTGTGACCGACCCGCGATGCCCCCTCCTGAACGTTCCAGTACGTTCGGGAGGGTAATGACCCCAGCGCTCCCCCTTCCTGTCACCCTCCCGAGTGGATTGCAACCGTCGGGAGGGTGACCTCTGGGGCACCCGGCGGCAGGAAGGAGGCATGGACACGCCTCGGCGGGGCTGGGCGTCACGGCCTCTCGATGAGGAGCACGGGGCGGATGATGCCGCCGAGGAAGAGCTCGGTGATCTTCGAGTGGTCCACGCGCACCGCGACGAGGTTGTCGCCGGGCCTGGCGACCTTGGTGATGTCTATCTCGAAGGGCGCGCGCTTCTTGCCGGGGTCGGTCTCCTTGCCGTTGATGTAGACGATGGGGTTGCCGTCCACCTCGGTGAAGAAGAGCGCGAGTCTGCCGTGCTTCTCGGGCACCTGGAACCGAGTGCGGTACCAGAGGATGGTTTTCTCGTCGGGCAGGCCCTGCGCGTCCAGGGTGTTGGAGTACGTGGCCACGGTCTTCCACTGCGAGTCGTCGAAGTCGGGCTGGGGATAGCCCTTATTGGGGCCGAGTTCGTCGCGGTCGTAGGCGAGACGCCACTGGTCGGGGAGGACGGCGAGCACCTTGGCGGGCGGCGCGGTGGCGGCGGCGCCGGCGTTGACGTGGGCGCCCACGAAGCGCTCGAGGTAGTTGAGGGTGTAGTGGTTGCCGTAGCCCTTCTTGTATTCGGCCTCGTTGCGGGCGTGGAGGGCGTCGTAGAGCTTCTTGGCCTGGGCGAAGTCGCCCTGGTTCATGGCGTTGCGGAGGGCGATGAACTCGGCGGCGTTCCTCCAGCCCTCGAAGGCGATGGCCACGCGGGCAGCAAACCGCGAATCCGGCGAATTGGATTGAGGATTCGCGGGATTCGGGGCATTCGCGGTTTCCTTCAGGGCGGCCTCGGCGGCCTGGTCGAGGAGGGCCTTGGTCCTGGCGAGGAACTCGGGGGTGTAGACCAGGTGGATGGCGAAGAAGGAGCCGGCATGGGCCTTCATCTGGTCGAATGCCCCGTCAACGGCCATCCAGTATTGCTTCATGAGAGGGCCGGCCTTGGGACCGTAGAAGCGGGCGAAGTAGTCGTCCATGATCGCCGCGGCATCGGCGTCGGGGCTGTAGGCGAGGCGGATGCTGAGGTACATGTGCGGGCCGTAGATTTCCCAGTTCTCGAGCGATTCGAGGTTCACGCCGATGCAGCCCTTGGCCTTGAGCCAGGGGATGTCGTGCTTCCAGACGGAGTACATGAAGAAGGGCACGACGCACTCGGCGAGGTTGAAGTTGTAGGTGCGGTAGCCGATGCGGGAGGCCACGGCGGCCCAGCCGTCGAGGAGTTCGGCGAGCTGGGTGCGGCTGGGGCAGCCTGGGTGGCCGATGCGGTGGTAGCGGCAGTAGCGGATGGGGGCGATCCAGACGGCGATGTTGGGCGGCAGCTTTTCCCGGCGGGTGGGCGGCTGCGTGTAGTCGGCGTAGGCGTAGAAGCTGAGGATGGACTCGGGATGCCTGGCGGCGACCTGCTTGCCCAGGAAATCGAAGAAGTCGCAGTAGCGGTTGGTCATGTTCACCTTGCCCGACGAGGGCTCGAGGGAGTTCGGGTCGTCCTGCGCCTTGCAGGCGGGGCATTCGCAGTAGGTCGTGCCGTCGGGCGGCGAAATGGAGGGGTTGGCGGCGCCGCCCTCGATGGCCTTGAGCAGGTTCTCGGCGAAGAGCTTGCGGAGGTCGGGGTTCGACGTGCAGAGCCATTCGCTCTCGACGCGCTTGTCGAGGCGCAGGGGGAAATACTCGGGGTGCTGGGCGAAGAGGTTCTTGCGGACGTAGCCGCCCCAGGAGTGTCCCATGCCCATGCTGAGGCCGCCGGCGCCGTTCCAGACCTTCCAGAGCGAGTGGCCGCTCCACTGCGAGCCCCAGATGGTGCGGTAGAGGAAGCCGGGCTGGTCGGTGATGTCGAGCGTGCCGACGGAGAGGGACCGGCTGCGGGGGAAGACCTCGCCGAGCGGCTTGTCCATGAAGTAGCGGCAGCCGAGTTCCTCGAGGAAGCGGCAGACGGCCTTGACGGTGGCGACGCCGCACTGGCCGGCGAGGAGCACGCGGTCGCCGTCGCAGACGAGCCGCATGCCCTCGTTCGTGGGGCTCTTGATGTCGTCGAGCTTGAGGCCGGCCTTGAGCGCGGCGGCGCCGACGAAGATGGCGGGCTTGCCCGCGGGGGCGGTCTCGGCGATGGGCAGCTCGGCGTCCGTGATCTTCTTCACCCAGTCCACGAACACCCTGGCGGCGGCCGCATCATCCCAGTCGCGGCGGCCGCCCCTGTCGGGGGCTGGGGCCTTCTCGACGACGACGGTGGCGATGGGCTGGCCGTCGCGCACGATCTCCATCGCCTGACCGGCGACCGCTGAGATTGCCAGCAGGCAGGTGGCCGAGAGCTTGAAGCACCGCATGGCGAGATCTCCGCTACCGGGTGAAACGAATGATACCGAGGTTCTGGGCGCCCGTCAGCAGGCCGTCCTCCTTGAGCACAGGCCAGGCGGCGTTAGCCTTGCCGGTGAGGTCCATGCGCTGGAGAGCGATGGCTGCCCGCCAGGCTGCGCCTTCCGCCGGCGCGGCGCCAAGGGCCTCGCTGGGGATGAACGCCTTGACGGTCAGGCGGCCGTTGGCGAAGGCGATAGCGGTCTTGCACCGCTTGTCGTCGTAGATCGTCGCGGCAATGGCATCGCTCCGCTTCCACTCGCCGGCGTAGAGCCACCACTTGCCGTCTTTGAGGGCGGGCGTGAACCAGAACTGGTGCGATGCCTTGCCCCAGCCCTGGTGCGGGCCGGGCGAGGTATCCACGAACAGCTCCAGACACATGTTGTCCCAGAACCACTTCGGGTCGCCCGGCGTGAGGTCCTTTACCGAGAAAGATGCCTGGACGGTGAGGCCCTGAGGCACCCACCCCAGCCAGGCTTCGGGGGCGAAATCGAGGCTCGTCGAGGCGAAGTGCTCGCTGCTCAGCCTGGCAGCCGCCGGCCAGGGGAATAGCCCTTCGTAGTTCATCTGCTGGAGGAACGGTGCGTCGAGGGCGTGTGGCCGCAGCGGGAGGCGTTGGCGGGCGCCGTTCGCGAGGGTGAGCGTGAGGGGCACCGGGCCCTTGGCGGCAGCGGCGGCGGTGAACTCGATCTTCTGAGGCTTGCCGGGCTCCAGGGTCAAGGTGGCCGGCTGCACGGTGCCTGTGCCCTGGGGGGCCTCGATGGTCGCCTCCTGCTGCGTGTCGGCTGCCAGGCGAAGCTCGATTGCCGCCGGCTGGCCGGCCTCGTAGGGCTGAGCCTTGGCCAGCACGGGCGGCTCGATGCGAAGTGTGACGGGCCACGAGCGGCGCCACCCCTGAGCCGAGATGACCGCGCGGATGACATACGAGCCAGCGGGAACGGCCGGATCGCATGTGATGGCGATTGCTGTCGGTCGGCCGGGGCCCTCGGAGTCCCCGAGCAGAGCGACGCCCTTCGGCACACCCTCCCACGAGAGCGTCCCGCCACCAGTCATGACTTGCGCGAGGGCTTTCCCGCCGGGGAAGACACGGAGGGACGTCGAGGACGCCCACTCCGCGTGACGCTGCGCGTCCCAGACGAAGGGGAGCTTCTTGAGTTCGAGGTACGTGACCTCAGGGGTGATCTCCTTGGGGGTGATCTTGTTGCCGAAGAGGTCGTAGGCGGCCTCGGCCGTCTCGGCTTCCTTCGGCATCGGGTGAGCAGCCATCACCGACCAGATGGCGGCGACCCAGCCGTCCGAGGGCCTCTTGAAGAGGAGGCACCAGCGGTCATCCCCCAGGTCCACCGAGCCGTCGGGCTGGGCGTCGGCGGTGAAGGCAGAGAGGGCGGCCATCGCGGCGGCACTGGGCCTCGCCTGGTCGCTGGCGTCAATGAGGCCGCTGGACGAGAACTTGTTCGTGCCCCCCTTCACATCGCGGTCGAAGAACCAGAAGACCTTGTCGGTGCCGCACCAGCGGGCGAGGAGGTAGACGCGGGGCAGGTAGACGGCCTGGAGCCGTTCGCCGACGGCGGGGCCGTAGGTCACGTCCCAGCCGATCTCGGTGAGCCAGGCCTCCTTGCCCGCGGCGTGGGCGGCGCGGTTGATGCGGCGGAGCTGGTCGAGGAAGCTCATGGACTCGCGGCGGCCCTCGGCCCCCGTGTTCACGTCCTCCGTCGCCAGTTCGGGCGGCACGGTGCCCGTGTAGTAGTGGTAGTTGACGACGGCGAAGTCGTCGCGGATGGGCGACTTGAGGAGTTCGAGCGTGTCCTCGTAGTGGATGCCCGCGGTGCCATTGAGGGCGACACGCGCCTTGCCCGCCTCGCGGAGGCCCTTGGCTGCGGCGCGGATCAGGGGCATGTAGTTGGCCAGGCGGAGGCGCTGATTCGGCGAGGCCAGGTCGGCCTCGTTATCCAGCTCCCAGTAGGGCAGCGATGGGAACGCCTTGCCGAGGCGGGCGAAGGCGGCCGCGATGGCCGCCTCGTCCTCGAGGAACGCCTTCTTCGCGTCGTCCCAGAACGACCGCATCGTGATGGGCAGCAGGATGACGCCGCCCTCCTCGGCCGCCTTGAGCGTGAGGCGGAAGTCCACGCCGTTCGGCGCCATCGGCGCCTTCTCGCCGCCCTTGAGCCAGCCCCACGAGTAGTCGCGTCCCCAGTGGATGCCCATGCGGCCCAGGCTGCCCCAGGGGCTTTGATAGTGGCCATTGACGCCCATCGGCGACTTGAGGCGCTGCTCGGGCGTGAGCTTCGGCACGGGCATCAGGCGCACGAGCGTGCGGCTCGCCGTGGCGAGCGGCCTCGCGGCTCCCGCCTCCCACAACTCGGCGTCGAGGCGCACGGGGCCGAAAGCGGGGCAGGGGACATCGAGGTTCTGCTGCCACGCGCCCTTGACGCGCGCCGCGACCGGCTTCCCGGGCGTCTTCTGTCCGTTCCACGCCGTGAGCGAGTAGCGGATCTCGTAGGCCTTCTCCTCGGGCTGCCACGAGGTGAGGCGCAGCGTGACCGCTGCCCTGCCGTCGTCGCCCACGAGGCCGTTCGGCGCCGCAGTGTCCACGGCGAAAAGCGGCCCGCCCCCCTCGGCGATGAGGCGCTGCGACGGGTCCACCACGGCCTCCAGGCGCGTGACGAAGAGCCGCACGTGGTCGCCCCCCGGCAGCCCCCAGTTGTGGGTGACGATGCCTTTCAGGACGAGCGGCTGCTTGACGCCCGCCGGCACCTCCTTGCGCAGCTTCCGCCAGTCCGTGAAGTCCATCGCGCCCAGGCCCACCTTCACCTCCTTGTCGTCGGCGGAGCGGAAGTGAAGCTCGATGAAGTGCCCCGTGCCCGTGCCCTTGACCCACAGGCTCACGCTGAGCACCTTGAACGGGATCGGCCCCATCGCGGGCGGGTCGAGATTGAAGAAGGCGAAGTCCTTGCCGCTTGGCCACTGGATGGTGGCGACGAGGGACTTGCGAGGCGCGCCGGCTTCGGTGACGAGCGACGGCGGGAACTCGTCGCTGAGGGCGGCCGTGCCCTTCGCCTTGTTCCACGGGTGGACCTTCCAGTCGCCCTCCACGCTGAAATCGCTGAGCAGGCGGGTCTCCTGCGCCCAGGCCATGGAAACGAGCGCGGCGAAGGGGAGCAACCACAGGCCAGACCGGTTCATTGTGTTCCTTTCTCCTCGGGTGTGGCTGACAGGATACCAGAAGCCGCCTCGGATTTCGACTCCGCAATCAGGGTTGACATTTGGCGCGTGGCGTCCTATGCTTCAGGCATCACGCCTTTCATTGGAGGACAGGGCATGGCGCTGAAAGTGAGCCGCGTGGACACTTGGGCGGCGAGCATCGTGGACCAGCCGGGCGGCCTGGCGGCGAAGCTGAAGGCGCTGGCCGCCGCGGGCGCGAACCTGGAAATGGTGATCGCCCGCCGCGCGCCCGAGAAGCCGGGCACGGGCGTGGTCTTCGTCACGCCCATCAAGGGCGCCAAGCAGGCCAAGGCCGCCAAGGCGGCCGGCTTCGCCAAGAGCAAGAGCCTGCACACCGTGCGCGTGCAAGGCCCCGACAAGAAGGGCATGGGCGCCAGGATGGCCGAGGCCATCGCCGCCGCGGGCGTGAACCTGCGCGGCCTCTCCGCCGCCGCCATCGGCAAGGCATTCGTCGCGCACGTGGCCGTGGACAAGGCGTCGGACGCGGCCAAAGTGGCCCGCGCGCTCAAGGCCCTGTGAGCGGCGGTCGTCCGAGCATGGGACGCGCCTCGCGAAACGCGCCCCGCCATGGGGAGCCGCGTGTGAAGCCTCGGCGCGTTCTGTGCGCAGCGCTCATCGGCGCGGCCAGCCTGTCGGCCGGATGCGCTGTGTACTTCTACGCCGCCCCGCCCGCGCGGCACCGCGCCCACCCTGCCCGCTCGGCCGTGGGCAAGGCACTCGACTACCTGGAAGCGACCCAGGTGCGCGAGCCGGTGCGCGGCTTCGCCGGCGGCGGCGACTGGCCGGGCAACTGGCCGCAGTACATCTGGCTGCCCGCCTTCGGCCTGCGGGTGCGCGACGTCAGCCCGTTCATCCCGGCGGCCATTCACGCCTGTCTCGGCTATGTGGAGGGTGCTGCGCGGAAGGGGCAGGCCGGCCTCGCCGCGCGCGATGCCGAGCGGGCCAGAACCATGCAGGCGCGCGCGGCGGCGTTTCTGCGGCGCTTCGAGGCCACTGGTGAGGGCATTCCGCCCGGGGCCATCGCCTACTGGCCCCCCGCGTCGGCGGCCCGAGCCTGTCGGAGGCCCTGGCTGTCGGCCCTGCGGGGCGACTGGCTGATCTCGCCGCTCGTGGTGCCCATCGTGCGTGGGCCGTGCCCGTTCGGGGCCTTTGCGCCCCTCAACGTGCCCCAGTTGCCGCGTCGGTTCGGCGTCATGCCGGATGCCGACACGAGCTCGGTGGTGTCGGCCGCGTTGATTGACGAAGCACAGGCCACCGGAGCCCCTCCATGGCGACCGCCGCTGGAGGCGTTCGCCGCCTGGCGCGATCTGGGGCACGTGCCGCTGCGCTACCCCGCCGCCTGGCTCGAGCGCCCGTCGGGCCTCTTCCTCACCTGGTTCGGCGGGGCGGTCAACGATCTCGACCTGGTGGTGAACGCGAACGTGCTGTACCTGCTGGGGCGCTGTGGGGCGCTGGACCTGCCAGGCGCGGCGGAAGCCGTGGCGGCCCTCAACCGCCACGCAGGCCGGGCTACCCAGGAGACTCCGCGCGACCCGAGCGTGCTGTACTACCCGAATCGCTTCGCGCTCCACGGCGCGGTGGCCCGCGCCTACGTGCAGGGGCCTGTGCCTGCGCTGCGGCCCGCCGTCGAGCGGCTTGCGCAGGACATCGAGGAGCGCGCACAGCGGCGGCCCGATGGCACGGTGGTGTGGGACTGTGGAGCGCCGGACCTCGACACGGCGATTGCCGTGCTCGTCCTGGCGGGGTGCCGACGCTCGCCCGAGCTGGCGCGAGGGGGCGCCCGCTACCTGCTACGGACGCAGAACCGCACCACCGGCGCCTGGAGTGACTGCGACCTGGCCAGCGGGCGCACCGAGAGCGGGCTGAACCTCCTGTGGCGGTCGCGGGCCATGACCACGGCCACCGCCCTCTTCGCCCTCGTCGCCACGCGCGTGGAGTTCGGCGAGGAGATGCCCAATGACCGACCTCGACATGAAGGGGAGTGAGGCGAGCAATGGCAGACCTGCCCGATGCGATTGCAGTCAGGGAGTTCCTGGATGAGTTGAGCCCACGCAGGCGGGAGGTCTGCCTGTTGCTGGCCGATGGGCGCAGCCAGGTGGAGGTGGCACGGCGGCTTGGAATCACGCCTCAGTCGGTGCAATACCACGTTCAGCAGATTCGCAAGCGGTTGGCAGATATAGGCTTCGATGTGCCGGGGCTTCAGCGCAAGCAGTCGAAGGCGAGCCGGAGACGGCGTCGGGTGATGGCTGGCGGGCCCCCGTGACATAAAGCTATACACGGAAATGTCTTACGCACAACGATTCATCAGCCGAAAAAAAACCTCGAAAAAACATGAATTCGGGCCCTTATTTGCGCAGGGGCATTGCCATTGTACTGGTGGAGAGAAGAGGACCCGATGCCGGCAAACCCGGGCCCTGTTCCCTCGTAGGAAGCGCGCTCCGAGGCGCGGCGACGATGCGGCCCCTGGCAACCACCAGTCTAAGACACGCCCCGCGCCGCACATGTTCTTTGACAACTAACGTTTGCGGAAATGGGACCGTCGGGCGGGTCAGGAACCGCGCTCGATCAGGTCGCGGACGAGTTGGCGGACGGCATCAGGGCCTCGCTGGCGGAAGAGTTCGAGGGCCGGCTTGTCGGCGAGCGCACGGGCGATGGCGGACCGACGCTGGATGTCGGGCACGGCGACGGCGACCTCGGCCCTGAGCTCGGCGAGGAGGGCGACGAATTCCCCAAAGTCCTGGGGGATTAGCGGCTCAAGCTCAAGGCGCAGCCGCCGCGAGAGGGCGGGGCCGGCGCCCCCGGTCGAGACGCTGATGGTGAGGTCGCCGCGCGTGAGGGTGGAGGGCACGATGAAGTCGCACTCGGCGGGCGTGTCCACCACGTTGACGAGCGCGCCGGCCTTGCGTGCGGCGACGGCCACGGCGCTGTTCACGGCCGCGTCGTCGGTGGCAGCGTAGACGAGGTAAGCCCCTGCGACGTCGCCTTCCTCGAAAGCTCGCGTGATCCGCCGGAGGCCCTCGATCTCAAGCAGCTCTTGGCAGAACTCGGGGCTGACCACGGTGACCGCCGCGCCAGCCTCGAGGAGCGATTCGACCTTGCGTCGCGCGACCTGGCCCCCGCCGACGACGAGGCAGGGCTTTCCCTCGAGCGACAAGCAGATGGGGTAGTAACGGGGCATGGGCCTCAGGCCAGTTGAATCCGCTTGCGCATGTACCACTCGACCGCGGCCATGGCGATGAAGAAGGCGAAGAACAGCGGCGTGTTGTGGAGCGGGAACTTGACGGGCTCGGTGCGCCGCTCCTGGTCGGCGGCGAGGCTGGCCGCCAGGTCCTTGAGGTTGAGCCACGAGCAGTAGGTGCCGCCGGTGCGATCGGCGATCTCCTTGAGGAGCTTCTCATTGAGGCTCAGCTCGGCCATCTCGACGTCGGGCTTGCCGATGGTGAACTGCACGGACTGCGGCTTGCCAAGCGGCTGGTCGCCGAGCCTGGCCTTGAAGATGGCCTCGTGCGGCCCGAAGGTCTGCGGGGTGAGCTTGAGCTCGTACTCGCCGAGGCGGCCTCCGACTTTGGGCACCTCGTGCCTGGCGCGCTCCTTGGAGGGGCCGATGATGGAGACGTAGACGCTGGCGTCGCTCGTGGCCTGGCCCTGGAGGTCGCGCACGATGGCCAGGAGGCGCACGGGCGCGCCGGGCTCGTACTCGCCCTTGTCGGTGTAGGCGGTGAGGCCGGGCTTGTCGTCGCGCTTGACCTCCTCGCTGGCGAGCCAGCGGATGGCCTGGCCCCAGAGTTTGATGAACGGCTGCTCGCGGCCGAGGGCGCTGTTGGGCAGGTACCAGCGGTGAGTGGTGTCGGCGGTGACCAGCATGCTCCGGCCGTTGCCGACGTTGGCCACGGCGACCACGGTGAGCGGCTTGCCGTCGGGCCCCTTGGCGGTCGGGTGGACGGCGAGGACGGAGGCGACCGGCTTGGCCGCGCCCACGCGGGTGCAGCCGGCCAGCTTCTGTATGGGCACCTCGGCCACGCCGCCGCGCCGCGGGAAGAATTGGGTGATGTTGGTGAAGATGGGGTTCACCTCGCCGTCGTCGGTCAACTCCCAGGAGAACTCGCCGTTCTCCTGGCCGATGGTGGCCGGGCCGAGCCAGACGGGCGAGACGTCCTCGATGGGCGTCCCGGCGTACTTGCCGGGGCCCAGGGCGCCCACGCCGCCCAGGAGCAGGAGGCCGCGGCCGTCGAGGATCGCCTCCTTGAGGTCTAGCATCTGGTTCTTGGTGAAGAGGCTGCTGTGCACGTCGCCCAGCACGATCACGTCGAAGCGCTTCCAGGTCTCGAGGTTCGTGGGGATGTTGCTCAGGGAGATGCCCTTGACGGTGCCGCGCTGGAGGAAGTGGCCCTCCTGGCTCTTGACGAGGTAGAGGAGGTCCACGTTGGGGTCGGTCTGGAGGGCGCGCATCAGCCACTTGCCCTCGGCGCGCAGCACGCCCTCGATGTAGAGCACCTTGATGCGAGGGCCGGTGACGTTGATGGTGATCGGCTTGCGGTTGTCGCCGACGCGGTTCTCGTCCTCGAGCTTGGGGATCTCGATCTCGCCGTCAATGCGGCCGATCTCGGTGGGGGTGAACTTGAGGACGACGCGCTGCGCGCCCTTCTTGGTGTCGAGCACGAGCTCCTGCGAGGCGAGTTCTTTGTCCTTCTGCTTGTCGCGGAGGAGGACACGCACGGGCCGGCTGCCGTAGCCCTGGGCATCCACCAGCACCTTGATCTCCGTGGTGTTGTCCTTCGGCACGAAGTCGTCGTGCTCGACGTTGGTGATCGCCACGTTCTTGAAGTCCTTGTCCTCCTCGAGGCGGGAGCCGAAGGCGATGGGGTGGACGGGGACGCCCAGGCCCGCGATCTCCTCGATGGGGCGCTTGCCGCTGTTGTCAATGCCGTCGGTGAGCAGGATGATGCCGGCGACCTGTCCGCCGCGGTGCCGTGCGTTGTCGAGGCTGGCTTTGCAGGCCCCGGGGAGATTGGTGGCCTCCTCGTCGGCCTGGAGTGTTCGGAGATCGCTGTAGGAGATGGGCTGCGCGGTGGCGCCGAAGCGGAAGAGGCTGACGGCGAACTGCTCCTCGAGTTTGCCGAGGAAGCCGCTGTGGCGCAGGTTGGTCTTGGCGAGCTCGATCCGTGGGCCGGTGCCGGGGTCGGCGTGGCTCATGCTGGCCGAGGTGTCTACGAGCACCAGCAGGCGGGGGGCTCGGCTGAAGAAGCGCTTGAAGATCAGCGCCGGCTCGAAGATGAAGAGGAGCAGCACGACGACGATGAGGACGCGCATCGCCAGCAGGATGCCGAAGTACCAGCGGGGCAGCGCTCGGGCGTTGTTGATGTAGAAGTAGACGATCAGCCCGAGGCACACGGCGAGCAGGGCGAAGAAGGCGAAGGTCGAGTGGCCGCGGGATAGGAAGAAGGTCACGGCCAGCGGACACACGGCTCGGCTTCCTCACGATGCGGGCTACACGACGCTGCGCGCGGCCGCCCGGTGCTCGCGCTCGAGCTCCTTGAGGCGGCCGCGAACGCTCAGCCGGCTGGCCGGCGTCATGCGGTCAATGATCAGGCGGCCGTTGAGATGGTCGAGCTCGTGCTGGAACATGCGGGCGAGCAGCCCTTCGGCCACGGTCTCCATCCGGCGGCCCTCGAGGTCGTACCAGCGGGCCGTGAGGCGGGTGAATCGCGGGATGTTGCCGCGCACCTCGGGCAGGCTGAGGCAGCCCTCATCGGCCACCTCCTCGCCCTCGGCCTCGACGATCACGGGGTTCACGCACACGATCTCGAGTGAGCGGTCGTCGGGACGTGGATTCATGACGCAGAGCTGGACGCTCCAACCGACCTGGGTGGCGGCGAGGCCGACTCCGTTGGCCTCGTACATCAGCTCGAGCATCTCGCGGGCGCGCCCGGCGACCTCGGGGGTGATCTCGCGGATCACGGCCCCTTTCCTGCGCAGGAGAGGATGCGGATAGTGCAGTATTTCCACGTCGGGTCCCTGGGCTTTGCCCACGAAGAGGGAACGCTCGCCGCCCTGAGCTACCTGCATTATAGCGCCCGCTGCGCGGGGGCGCAAGCCGCGGAAGGAGCTGTGCTCCCTGCGTTTCCCCTGGCGTTCTTCCACCTCCGGTCTGCTCCCGCTGCGGGGTACGCATGGGGGCTTACGGATTCCCCGTGTTCCCCGCCAGCCCGGCGATCGCGCCAATCACCTTGGCCTTGAACGCATCGGCGTTGAAGCCTTCGGGCGGGGTGCGCTGGTTGAGCTTCACGGCGGCGATGGCGTCGTCGAGGAGCTTGGCAGCCGCCTTGACGGCGTCGGTCTCCTGGCCCGCCTTACGCCTGGCCTCGATGAGCTTCCAGAGGGTGTTGTAGAGATAGAAGTCCTCTGCCCCCTCGCGGCAGCGCTCGAAGTGGATGGTGGGGTAGATGGCCTCGCGGCCATAGCAGATCATGGCCGTGTCGGGCTCGCGGCCGTCGAGGTCGAAGAACTGGTAGCCGTGCAAGACGTTCAGGTGCCACTGCCAGCGGGCGGCGACGCCTTTGCGCCACTCGCTCCACTGGTAGAGGCCGAAGCTGTAGCGGTCGCGGCCCTGGTTGTAGATGTGGACCTCCTTGCCGAGCTTCTTGGCCTCGGCCATCACGCTCTCGTCGTGAAGGTTGAGGCTCGAGATGTCGAGGGCCTCGAAGAAGCGCTGGTGCCAGTAGTTCAGGTCGTCCTTGTCGGTCGGCCGCTGGGTGAAGTGGACGCTGTAGCTGCCGCTCGTGCGGACGGTCGTGGGGAAGGCGGCGGAGACCTTGGCCATGGCTTTCATGAAGGCCAGTTCGCGCTCGGCCACGTCGCGTACGCGGGTCTCGTCGCACATGGCGTATTGGATGGTCGGCCAGCCGTGGGCGCGCGCATGGGTGTCCACGGCCTTCCAGGCGCGCATCAGGGCCTCTTCGTAGGGCAGGCCGCTCTCCTTCTCCGTCTTCTCGCCGGCGGCGCCTTTCTGATAGCCGTCATGGAGGCCGCGGAAGCGCAGGCCGCCGTAGCCGCAGATGG
Organism: Planctomycetota bacterium; assembly: GCA_035384565.1. Lineage (NCBI taxonomy): Bacteria > Pseudomonadati > Planctomycetota > Planctomycetota bacterium. Next base: position 23,576 of record DAOOIT010000041.1, read on the forward strand.
CCTGGGTGAAGCCGTGCTTCTTCAGCAGCTCGAAGAAGCGGTCGCAGTCGCCGAAGTCAACGGCCGGCTCGCCGTTCTTCCAGCCCTTCAGCTCCCAACTCGGCCCGCCGCAGACGGCGTTCATCCCATAGTCACGCAGCATCTTGAGCGTCTGGTCGAGCACGTCCCATCGGTTCTCATCGGGAACCAGGTTAGGCGGCATCAGGCCGAAGAAGCCCATGAGATAGTCGGTTTGGCGGTTGAGCGCGACGGGGTGCAGCGTGAGCGTGAGCGCCGCGCTCCAGACCTCCTTCCCGTCGGGTGAATGGAAGGCGAGCTTGCCGCGCGGCTCGGAGGCCATGGGCGCTTGCACGCGAACCTTGAGGATGAGCAACCGCGTGACGCCCTTCGGGAGCGACACGGTCTGCTGCGGCGAGAGCCGCCGGAGCGTGTGCGGCTTCACCTCGTAGGCGATCTGGCTGAAGCCGCGGCTGGTGTTGTAGGTCACCAGGTTCAGCTCCTGGGCCAACGAGTTCGCCCAGGGCGACCACGCGGTTTGCACCTGGAGGCGAAGGTCCACGAGAGGGCGGATGGCGAGGCAGAAGGTCTCCGCTTCGCCGCCCACCGCCCGCCGCGCGAGGCTCACTTCGTTGGGACCCTTGGCGTCGGGCGGGGGCACCGAATGGGGCATGAGGTCCTCCTCGATGCCGACGGGCCACGCGACGAAGCCGAGCTTCTTCCAGTCGTCGGAGACCTCGAAGGGCGGGGCCGGCTTGTCGAGGCAGATGGCCTTGGAACGGAAGTCGGCGGCGATGGCGTCGAGCTGGCTGGCGAGCCATTTCTCGCCGGTTGCGTCGTCCGCCTTGTGAACGGCGATGCCGGCGACTCTGCTGCCCCAGACCTTGTCGGCCTCGAAGCAGAGCACCAGTCCGTTGGCGCCCGCTTCGGCCTCGAAGGCAGCGGGTTTCGCGATCTCGTCTTTCATGTAGGTGTCCCAGATGTCCACGCCCACCGGCTCAACGTTCTCGAAGCGATAGAGTGCATGGGCGACGCCGTCGGGCCGGTCCTCGCGCCAGACCTGTTTGCCGTTGGCCGCGATCGTGCGCCAGAGATGGCGGGCCTGCTCGCCGCCCCAGTAGCCGCAGTTCTCGTAGAAGACCAGCACCTTGTAGCGGCCGGGGGGCACGTCCACGCGGAAGTTGTAGCCGCCGCACTCCGCGGAGTCCTGGAGGAGCGGGCCGCCGAAGCCCGTGTCGCGTCCCCAGCCGGCGGGCGGCGTGCCGCCCTGCGGCCCCCAGCCGAAGCCGCGTTGTCTCGTGTAGGCCATGTCGTTGCTCACGGCGGTCCAGCCGAGCATGAGCGACTGGCTGGCCGGCCCGAAGTCGAAGGCCCACACGCCCTCGGGCTTGGCGGCCTTGACGAGGCGCAGGTTGTCAATAATCACGCGGCCCGTCGAGCCCTTGTCCCCGAACCCGAAGTCCACGCGCACGATGGCGTCGGGGTCAATGTTCCGCTTGATGTCGTTGTTGCGGCTGCCCGCCTCGCCGCGATAGAGACCTCGGACGGGCAGCACCCACTGGGTCCTGCCGGGGGCGAACGTCGTGCCCTGGTTGTGGCGGTTCCAGTAGCTGCGGTTGCCGTCCACCCAGGCCTGATCGGCGATGAGGACATAGCCCCCGATCGGCTCGGGGTTGGGGTTGGTCACGTCGAGCACGAGGGCGTCGTAGGCCGACCAATCGCGAACCACGCGGTTCCAGTAGATGTAGGCCGGCCGGTACTCGCCCTTGGGGTCGAAGGCGATTTGAAGCGCCCTCGCGCCTTGCGTCACGCCTTCAGAGACGAGGCTGGGCGTGCCGCTGCGGAACTCCCAGGCCTTCACGTCGCGGTCGGTCTCGAAGCCGCAGAGCAGCAGCGCATCCTCTGCGCGGGCGAGGACGGAACCAAGGCACAGAACAATGAAGGCAAGGCGCGGCACGAGCATGCTTGGGCTCCTCTTGCTACAGGGACGGGTGATGGCGACGGCAGAGACAGATCATAGCATGAGGGACACGGGAATCGAGTGGGATTCCGCCCAGGTCGGCGCCTTCGGTTGCCTCGCTCTCCCGAAGGCGCTGGGACCTTCGGGAGGGCGGGATGGGTCACGCCTGAAAGAGGTCCTTGCTGGAGAAGTTGGGCTCGGCGGTGAGGTTGACGCCGAGGCGCTTGAGGCCGGCCTCGTCGCCGGGGCTGGGGATGTGGGTGAGGTGGACCTCGCAACGCGCGAGGTCCTTGAGCTTCTCCATGGCGAGCTGGGCGGTGGGGTTGGTGGCGGCGCCGATGCTCAGGGCGATGAGGGCCTCGTCGAGGTTGAGGCTCACAGTCTTGGCGCTGAGGACTTGCTCCTTCAGGGCGCCGATGGATTCGATGATGGTGGGCGACAGCAGGTGGATGCGGTCGGGGATGCCGGCGAGGTGCTTGATGGCGTTGAGGACGAGGGCGGAGGTGGCGTGCATGAGGGGCGAGTTCTTGCCCGTGAGGATCGCGCCGTCGGGCAGTTCGATGGCGGCGCCGCAGAAGATGCCGCGGTTGCCCTTGCCGCTGGCGTGAGCCTCGGCGGCGGCCTGGCGGGCGGGGGCGACCACGCGGCGGCTGGTGGGCTCGACGCCCAACTCGTCCATCAGCAGTTCCACGCGCTCGACCGTCTCGCGGTCGGCCAGGCCCATGGCGTATTCGCACGAGTAGCGGAAGTAGCGGCGGATGATCTCCTGGGTGGCCGCCTCGCGCACGGCGGCATCGTCGGTGATGGCGAAGCCCGCGCGGTTCACGCCCATATCGGTGGGGGACTTGTAGACCGCCTCGTCGCCCATGATGCGGACCAGGATGCGCTTGAGGACGGGGAAGACCTCGACGTCGCGGTTGTAGTTGATGGCGGCCTGGCCGTAGGCTTCGAGATGGAAGGGGTCAATGAGATTGAAGTCGCGGATGTCGGCGGTCGCGGCCTCGTAGGCCACGTTCACCGGGTGCTTGAGAGGGATGTTCCAGATGGGGAAGGTCTCGAACTTGGCATAGCCCGAGTGGGCGCCGCGCTTGTGATCGTGGTAGAGCTGCGAGAGGCAGGTGGCCAGCTTGCCGCTGCCCGGCCCGGGGCCGGTGACGACGACGAGCGGCTTCGTGGTCTCGATGTAGGCGTTGGCGCCGTAGCCCTGGTCGCTCACGATGGTGTCCACGTCGGTGGGGTAGCCGCGGGTGTGGGCGTGGGTGTAGACGCGGATGCCGCGCCGCTCGAGCTTGTTCTTGAAGATGGTGGCGGCGGGCTGGCCGGCGAAGCGGGTGATGACCACGGCGGCGACCTCGATGTTCCAGTCGCGCAGGTCGTCAATCAGCTTCAACGCGTCCACGTCGTAGGTGATGCCGAAGTCGGCGCGCACCTTCTTGCGCTCGATGTCGCCCGCGTAGATGCATAGGATGATGTCGGCCTTGTCCTGGAGCTTCTGGAGCAGGCGCATCTTGACGTTGGGGTCGAAGCCCGGCAGCACGCGCGCGGCGTGGAGGTCGAAGAGCAGCTTGCCGCCGAACTCCAGGTAGAGCTTATTGTCGAAGCGCGCCACGCGCTCGAGGATGGCCGCGCTCTGCTCTTTCAGGTATTTCTCGTTGTCGAAGCCGATCGGCTTGCCGTTCGGGGCCGTGGGGGTGGGGCCAACGCGCTGCGGTGCCGTCATGTGGTCTCCCTGCTCGCCAAGGGCAGAAGGGTGGAAGGGCCAGGAACCCGACGCCAGAGGATACCCGCGCGGGGCGAAGGCGTCAAGGGCAAGTTCTCGGCGGGCCTGCCGCTCTCTGCGGCCTGGGACGCGGGACAATCGGCATCGCCTGCCTTGCACGACCGGGGGCGGGCTTCTCTTGGCCTGGCTCTTCGCGGACCGAGTGCGGCTACCGGGCGTTGAGGAGCGGCCTGAGGAGGCCGGTCCACAACTCATAGCCCGCGGGGCTCAGGTGCAGGCCGTCCTTGACGAACAGCTCGGGCTTGGGCTTGCCGTCCTCGCCGAGCATGCCGGGCACGATGTCGAGATAGGCGAGGCGCTTATCGGTCTTCACGTGCTCCGCGATCAGGGCGTTGGCGGCCTTCATCTTCTCCCACAGCTTCCAGCGGGCGATGCTGGGCTTGATGGGGATGTAGATGATCGTCGTCTCGGGCAGCTTGTCGTGGACCTTCTTGACGAACGCCTGGTAGTCCTCGAAGACCTTCTCGGGGCTCTTGCCGCTGGCGATGTCGTTGTCCCCCGCGTAGAAGACCACGATCCGCGGCTCGAGGGGGAGCAGGATGCGGTCGGCATACTGTACCGAATCGGCGATCTGGGAGCCGCCGAAGCCGCGGTTCACCGCCTTGAGGTCGGGGAAGTACTTCGCGAGATTCCAGCCGACGATGCTCGAGCTGCCGATGAACACGATCTCGCCCTTGGGCGGCGGGTTCTTTGCGTCGCGTTCCTCGAATGCCTGCATGCTCTTCTCCCAGCGGTCGGCCTTCTTCGCCTCCTCCGCAAGCCCGAGTCCGCAGCACAAGGCCAATGTCGCCACAAGCCCAGTTTCCCAGCCTTTCACGTCGTGTCTCCTGAGGTGAGGGGGGCGAGGCCGTTTCTCTTTGCGGTCTCGTTGAGCAGCTCCACGAGGCGGCCTTCGACCAGGATGCCGTGCGTCTCGGCCTCCTCGGCGGCACGCTGGGCGCGCTCGCCCGGCAGCCGCACCGCGTCGAAGCCGGGGCGCAGGCGGCTGCTCTTGAGGTGGGCGACGAAACGCGCCATCTCCCGGTAATAGTAGTCGCCGCCCGCGAATGCCTCGGGGTCGGTCACGGTGAGGCAGAAGGTCTGGCGGTCGGGCACGTCGGGGTTGTTGGCGCTGCCGCCGGCCATGGCGGTGAGGGCCTCGGCCCACAGCGAAAGGGCGTAGCCGCGATAGCCGTAGCGCTCGCCGCCCAGGTGGAAGATGGTGCCGCCGTCGGGCACGACGCGCGGATCGCGGGTGGGGTGCCCTTCCTGGTCCATGAACAGGTTCTCGGGGGCGGATTCCCCGCGGCGAATCATCGCGCGCACCTTGCCCATCGAGAGAGCCGCCGACGAGAAGTCGCTGAGCATCGGCAAGGCGCCGGTGGGGAAGGTGAGGGCCACCGGGTTGGTCGAGAACCGGGCATCAATGCCGCCCCAGGGAGCGCAGTCCTTGCACGTGTTGTTCTGCACCCAGAGCTGGGCGAACAGACCCGAGCGCGACAGCGGGAGAATCTGGGGGCCGAGGGCGGCGAGCCAGGACAGGTTGGTGCCGGCCACGGTGGCGACGCCGCATTCCCGGGCTTTGTCGGCGGCGAGGTCGCGCGCGAGCGCAAGGGCGAGCTGGCCGAAGCCGCCGGCGCCGTCAATCAGCGCCGTGGCAGGCCGCTCCTTGACCACGCGCGGCTCGGCGCAGGGGTCAATGCGGTCCCCGATGAACTTATCCCAGTAGGGGATGAGCACGAGGCCGTGGGTGTGGATGCCGAAGGCCTCGGTGGCCACGGCGGTCTCGGCCAGGCAGGCGGCCCTGTCGGCGCGCACGCCCCGCTTCACGAGAAACTCGATGGCGAAGTCGAGGAGGAACTGCCTTGGGAAGCGAGTCCAGCCCGATGCGCCGGGCGTTCGGCCCTTGATGTCGGGACAGCTCATCGTCCGATCATCCCCCTGGGACAGGGAGTGGCCCGTCCGTGTCGGCCCATGCCGCTTCGTCGCTCCCTTGGAGAATATATGGCCTTTCCGTCGGCGCGTCAAGGCGGGCCGGGGCGTTGACCCGCGGGCAAGCGCGCGCTACAATCCGGCCGCTGCACCACAGCCTGGACCGCCATCTCGTTGAGGGACCGCCGCATGAACCTCCTCGTCATCGTCAGCGACACACTACGTTGGGACTACCTCGGCTGCTACGGCAACGACTGGATCGAGACGCCCAATCTCGACCGGCTGGCCGCCGAGAGCGCGCTGTTCCTCGATGCCTTTGCCGAGGGTCTGCCGACCATCCCCGCCCGTCGCGTGCTCATGACCGGCCGCAACATCGTGCCCTTCGCCTACCGCCCCCAGGCGAGCGACCCGGTGCAACTCCACGGCTGGCACCCGCTCTTCGATGAAGACGTGACCCTGGCCGAGCACCTCCGCGAGCACGACTACGTGTCGGCCTTCTTCAACGACGTGTACCACATGATGAAGCCGGGGAAGAACTTCCACCGCGGGTTCGACCACTGGTCGTGGATCCGCGGCCAGGAGGGCGACCCGTGGGCGCTGCGCGACCCGGCCCGCGTGCGCAAGGAACTCCGCCGCGCCGCCGCAGGCCGGCCCGTGGACTCCCGCGCGTGGATCATCCAGCATCTCGTCAACCGCCAGAGTTGGAGGTCCGAGGCCGACACCCTTGTCGCCCAGACGATGCGCACGGCTGCCGACTGGCTCCGCGGCTACACCCTCAAGAACCCGTTCTACATGCACGTCGAGTGCTTCGATCCCCACGAGCCGTGGGACCCGCCGCTCGAGTATGCGCGCAAGTACGACCCGAAGATCACCCCTGCCGACATCCTGGACGGCCACATCCCGCCCGGCCACGTGAGCCACATGACGAGGCGGCAGGCGAGGAACTGCCTCACGACCTACGCCGGCGAGGTCACGCTCGTGGACCGCTGGGTCGGCCACCTGCTCGACACGCTCCGCGAGACGGGCCATGACCGCGACACCCTCGTCGTCTTCACCTCCGACCACGGCTGCATGCTCGGCGAGCAGGGCGAGATTCACAAGGGCCAGGATCGGCTGCGCAACCAGTGCACGCGGCTGCCGCTCCTCATCCGCCACCCGAAGCGCAAGGGCGCGGGGCAGCGGGTGAAGGGCTTCGTGCAGCATCAGGACATCATGCCCACGGCCCTCGCGCTGATGGGCCTGCCCGCCCCGACACGTTGCCTGGGCAAGAGCGCCTGGCCGCTCGTCGAGGGCAAGGGCAAGGGACGGAGCCACGTGGTCTCGGCCTTCGGCCCCTACGCCTGCCTGCGCACGCACAAGTGGAACTACGTGTGCCCCTGGACGCCGCTGCCGAAGGGCTGGAAGCCGCGCGTGGACCTCTACGACCTGGCGGCCGACCCGAAGGAGCTGGCGAATGTGGCGGCCGACCATCCCGATGTGGCCGGCGAACTCGCCGCGCGCCTCGAGGCGGAACTGAAGAAGTACGCCCCGTTGACCAGCGGCACGTTCCAGTCGCTGGCCAAGGGCGCTGGACACTCCTTCAGCTTCGACGCTCTGCCGCGGTTCGACCGGAGAAGGTGACGGAGGGCAGGGGGTGGTTGACTTGGCATGGGTGACAGGCTACAATCGGGTCGGTGGCCTCAGAGAGGGTGTCTGATGACGCAGAAGCAAGTCATGCAGAGTCTTCACGGCCTAATGCCGGAACTCCGCGCGAAGTTCGGAGTCACGGGCATCGCGCTTTTCGGGTCATTCGCAAGAGGGGAGGCAGGCCCTACGAGCGACGTGGACCTGGTGGTGGATTTCGACGACAAGGCCACGCTCTTCGAGTTGAGCGGCTTGGGAGCCTTCCTCGAGGAAAGGCTGCAACTCAAGGTGGACCTCGTTCCCCGGCGCGCGATCCGCGCTGAGATCCGCGAGAGCATCCTCAGGGAGGCCGTCTCTGTATGAGGGATGCCAGGCTCTTTCTCGAAGACATCCTCGCCGCCATTGACAGCATCAAGGTATTTGTCGCGGGGATGAACTACCGGGCGTTTGAAAGAGATGACAAGACGCTGAGCGCCGTGGTGCGTAAGTTCGAGATCATTGGTGAAGCCACCAAGGCCATCCCCGACTCGATCCGCCAGCGACACCCCGAAATCCCCTGGAAGGAGATGGCCGGAATGCGGGATCGGCTGATCCACGCCTACTTCGGGGTGGACCCCGTACTGGTCTGGGGGGCCATCCGCAAACGACTGCCTGCCTTGCGGCGCTCCATCGAGGCCATCCTGGAGCCAGGGCGAGGCGTCTCCTAGCGAGAACGCTGGTGGCGGGCCGCCGAATCGTGGGAACCTGGAGGGGTGAGCGCGTGACACGCGGCGCGTGCGCTTTGGCGTTGGCAGTACTGTGGCGCGTCGCAGTATCGGCCGCGCAACTGCCCAGACTCGACCCAGTCGGCCTCTGCTATACGGGCTTCGGCGTGCCAGGGTCGGGGCGGCCCTTTGTTTTCGGCGACACGGCGCTGGTGAACGCGGGGGAGGGGTGCGCCACGGTCATTGATGTCGCGGACAGGCGGCAGCCGAAGATCGTGCGGTACATTCCGTCCTGGCACTTCACCTCGATCATCTATCCGCTGCCTGCGCGGGACCTCGTGTACCTGAGCAGTTCGCGGGGCAAGCTGCTCGCGGTGAAGGGCCTGAGCACGCTGCGCGAGCGCGGCGAGATGAAAGAGATCCCCTGGGATGCAGAGAAGTGGGGCCGGTCATTCCTCGCGGGGCTGCGGCCCGACGGCGTCGGCTATACGGCGACCACGGAGGACATCGTCGTCCTCGACCTCAACGAGCCCGAGGTGCCGAAGGAACTTGCCCGCATCCCCGTGGCACGCCTCAAGGGGGAGGGGATGCCCACGCTGCCCGAGGACCATGCGGCCGGGGCAACGCTCGTCCGCGAGGGCTACCAACTCACCTTCTGCGACGACTACGGCCTGTCGGCGGCCATCCTCGATGGCGGCCGCCGTGTCGCCCTCCTCGAGTGGAAGTCGCCCACCGAGCCCGTCGTGCGCGGCGAGTTCGCCAACGCGGCGGTGCACGACAAGGCGGGCGCCTCCGCCTATGGCCGCGTGCTGGCAATGGACAGGGAGCGCCTGCTCCTCGGCCACCCCGCTTCCACAAGCAAGTACTGGCAGTGCCGCGAGCTGACCCTCTGCGACATTCGAGACCCCGGCAAGCCGGAGCGGATCGCCCACATCGCCTTCGACGACCGAAGCACCCACATACGCGACGTCGCGCTGGCGGGCCGCCATGTCTTCCTGGCCGACGGGCGCAACATCGCCAGCGGACACTGCGTCTCGCGGAACCAGCACAGCCGGCTCTATGTGTTGGACACGCAACAGCTCGTCCCATCCGAAGCCAAGCCCCCGGCGGACGCGACCAAGCTCGAGGACGAGAGGCTGTTGCCCTCGCCGAAGGTCGTCGTGTCCCTGGACGACCCGATGCCGACGGAATACAGCCAGATGAGGCTCGTGGGCGACACGCTCTACGTAAACGACTACAACTTCGGCCTGTGGCTGTTCGACGTGCGCGACCCGCTCAGGCCCGCGAAGCTCGGCGGCGCGCCGACCGCTGCCGAAGGGCATTGGCTCTATCTCAACGGCGACCACGCCTTCATGGCCCACACCTTCGGCGGCACCATCCACGTGATCAGCATCGCAGAGCCATCGAACCCGAAGACCGTGGGCCATTACTGGGACGGCCAGTGGCTGAACTACAAGGCGAAGATTCGCGGCAAGGGCTGCGCGATGTACCTGCCGCAGGAGGACGGCCTCGCGGTGGTAGACATCGCAGAGCCATCGCGCCCACGGAGGGCGGGGGAGTTCCTGGATGCCGATGGCCAGCCTCTGCACGCCCCGTGCCTCGACGTCTCGGACGCGCGCGCCTTCGTCGCGGCCGCGCCGAGAGGCAAGACGCCCTGCCGCCTGCTCGTCTACGACATCGCCCAGCCGCTCCAGCCGCGCGTGCTCTCGACGACGGCGCTCGAAGGCGGCAAGGGGTTCCGCGTGCTTCGCGCCGGCCAGATGCTCTACCTGGTCGGCTACACAGGCAAGCGGATTCTCGCGGTGGATGCGTCCGACCCCAAGCAACCACGCATCACCGCCGACCTGAGCGCGGCCGAGGTGCGAATCGGCGGCAAGGCCCAATCGCTGGAACTGAAGGATGGCGGCGGCAACGGCGCGCCTGGGCTGGCCTTCTCGCGGGGCTATCTCTACGTGACCACGGCTCTCGAAGCGCCCGGCCCCTATGTGCTCATCTTCGACGTTCGCGACCCCGCCAGCATCCGCGCCGTCGGCTCGCTCGACATCGCCGACCGCAAGGGTTGGCAGTACTTCGCCTGCGACGTGCTGGCCGACGACCGCCGCCTGATCCTGGGCGACTACGGCTGCGAGGAGGTCTACGACATCACCGACCCGACCGCTCCGAGGCGGCTGGCGGCCTACCGGCGCTCGTACGCCTGGCAGGCCGGGGTGATTCGGGACGGCTTGCTCTTCGTGCCGAAGCTCGACGGGCTAGAGGTGCTGCGGCTGCCGTGAAGGGGCGGAGCCGCGCTTGCGTTCCGCAGGGCGATTCGATAGTCTTACCGCTCAGTGTGAGCGACCCTGTGGGCATCCTTGGAAAGGAGAGAAGCCGATGAGAAGAGCAGGGCATTGTCTGGCGGTGGCGGCGTGCGCGGCGCTCGCCCTGGCGCTGGTGAGCCAGGCGACGGCTGCCGAGAAGATCAATCTCCTGATCATAGACGGGCAGCACAACCACAACTGGAAGGCCACGACGCCGGTCGTCAAAGACCTGCTCGCGAAGACCGAGCGGTTCAACGTGGACGTGGTGACGACGCCGCCCAAGGGCGCACCGGCCGACGAGTGGGACAAGTTCAAGCCCGACTTCTCGAAGTACCAGGTGGTGCTGATGAACTACGCCGGCGAGGGCTGGGCGCCGGAGATCAACACCGCGCTCGCAAAGTTCGTGGAGGGCGGCGGCGGCCTGGTCTTCTACCACGCCGCGGTATTCGCGTTCCCCCAGTGGCCCGAGTGGAACAAGATGATGGGCATGGGCTGGCGCGCCCCGGGCTTCGGCGACCGCGTGGCGCTGGACGACGACGGGAAGCTCGTCAAGATGGCCAAGGGCGAAGGGCCGGGCGGCGGCCACGGGCCCGCGCACGCCTTCGAGGTGATCGTGCGCGACAAGGAGCACCCCGTGATGAAGGGCCTGCCCGAGAAGTGGATGCACGTGAAGGACGAGTTGTACCACGGCATGCGCGGCCCGTGCGAGAACATGGCCATCCTCGCCACGGCCTTCAGCTCGAAGGAGGGCAAGGGCACGGGCATGCACGAACCGATGGTGTGGACGGTGGCCTACGGCAAGGGGCGTGTGTTCGTGAGCGTGCTGGGCCACGACCCCGCCTCGACTGCCGTGCCGGATGCCGCGACGCTGCTGTGCCGCGGCGCCGAGTGGGCGGCGACGGGCCAGGTGACGATCCCCGTGCCGGCCGAATTCACAACAACGCCCGGGGCGCCTGGAGCGGCGAAGTAGGCGAGGGGAACCGGGATGAGTGTTCCCGCGGCCCTGGCGTCGCTGCCCGGCGGCGCCAGGGCCGGTTCGTTTCGGCGCAGAAACGCCCGATGGCGCCTGCTCAACGAGCTGCGCCGCCTGAGCGTATTCGGCAGGCGTTGTGGGAGGCTACCTGCCCCTTCCACGGCCGCGCCCCCTGCCTTCCGTGTCCTGAGGGACGGTCGGGGAACTGCTCGGGTTGGCGCTCCCAACATCGGCATTGCGGTCACGCGAGCGCACGGCGGGCAGGGGAGCCGGCGGCTGCGACACCGTCGGCGCCGGGCTCAGCCTCGGGGCTGGGGAGGCGCTGAAGGCCGGCTGCGCCTGCCACTGGTTTGCCGACGCGAACGTCGGCTGGCGTTCGCCCTGTATGCGCACGCTCGGGGTCTCGCTCCGTGCCGTTGCAGGAGCGCGGTTGGAGAAGCGGCGGTTTGCAGCATCCTGCGCAACGACCTGCGGTGTGACCTGTGACGGCAGGGGGGGCGGCGTGATGGGCGCCGTGACAGTCACCGCAGGCGCAGGCAGCGAAGCCGTCAGCGCCGGTCTCGACGGTGTGGGGGCCAGCTCGCTTCGGGGCTTGCGCTTGGGCTCGTCCCAGCCCTTGGGCGGCGGGGGCGGCGAGTGGGGGTTTCCCGGCGCGGTCGGGCCGATGGCGGGCGTGGTGGCGCCCGGCGCGGTCTGCTCGAGGCGGCGGAAGGGGCCGATCTGGGGCTGGCGGGTGCCCTCGAGGTTCACGTCCGGTAGCGTGCGCAGCGTCTCGCCATCGCCCTTGTCGCCGCGGCGCCAGGCCGGCTTGGTGCTCTCTTGGATGTTTCGGGCGCCCCCCTTGTCAGGTATGGGGCCAGTGGTCCGATTCCCTTGGAGGAGCTGCTGGAACCGCTCTCGGAGGGTTTGGTCGCGAGCGTCAGGGAGTTGGAGCGCGGTCGAGCCGGGTGTATCGGGCGTCCGTGTGGCAGAGGGGCTCAGCGTGCGCGGCTGAAGCGGCTGGAGTTCGAGCGGCCTGGGCACGATGGGGGTCTTGGGCTGCGGGATGTCTCGGCGGACCTGGCCGGACGTTGAGCCGGGGAAGCCTGGGCTCGTCTGGTTGTGCAGTTCCAGGGGCACGGCGGTCGAGGTGTAGGGCTGGGAGGTGCCCACGAGGCGTGGCCGGCGGGTCGTTTGAACACTTGTCCACGCCTTCGTGTTCTGGATGAAGTCGTCGCGGCGGCGGAGCGACTGGATGGCCTGGGTGACCTCGGTGGGGTTACGGCGCCAGGAGGTACCTGGGTCGCCGAAGCGGTCGCGCAGTTCGCGCTCGAAGGCGTGGCCCTGGTCTACGAGTTGCCGGGCCACCCGCTGCTGGTCCACCACGCGCTCGGGCGGCAGGAAATCGCGGCGCCGGCGAATAAGGTGGTCAAAGTCATCGCTCCGCACGTGGGCCGGGTCCACGCGGAAGCAGCGGCGGTACCAGTCGTCCCGGTAGCGGTCAATATGCGGCTTGACGATGAAGGCGGGCCGATGAATCGCGATGAACGGCCAATGGGAGTAGTGGGCAGGCCGATAGCACCAGGGGTGATAGGTGAAGTAGGCTGCGCGGCGCAGACTCCACTGGTGCCAGAAGATCGGGTCGAAGGAAGTGAGCTGGAAGCACGCATAGTAGCTGCCGTAGGGATAGTAGTTCGGGCCGGCGTAATAGTAGTAGTACGAGTAGTCGTACGGGTTGGGCACATACGCGGCCGGCTCGACGTACTGGATGGGGACGAGCACCACGACGCCGAAGGCGGTGACCTGGACATACTGGGCGTCGAACACCTGCCCCGCTCCGGCCGACAGGTGCACCTCGAGCACGCCGTCAATCACGTGGTTCTCGGTGGCCAGGGTCACGCTGACCCGCTGCTGGTTCGCGGGCAAGAGATACGTGTTTCCGAAGAAGCCCGGCTCCTCGATGGGGCGCTCCCCATCCTTGTTCTGGCCGGCGAACTGGTCCTCGATGGCTTTGTTGCGGACGAAGAGGAAGCCGGCCACTTGCGGATTCGTCGCCGCAGGGTCGGCCTGATAGGCCACCTCGATGGCCACCGATCTTGCGGCGAGGGGCACCTGGAAGAAGTAGGCGGCGGTGGCCACGGCCACCCGGGTGGCGTCGTCCTGTTCCGGGGCGTCCCAGGCGGCGAGGCGCAGCCCTTTGCGGAACTGGGCGCTCTCGGAAACGGCGGCGTCGCCTCGCACGAAGTATTCGTTGAGTTGCGAGGCGTATCGGTATTCGGTCGAGAGCGTGGGGGCGGCGGTGGCCAGGGCGGCCGTCAGAGCCACTGCGAGCGCCACCGTGCCCCGAGCTGCGGTTAGTTGTGTCTTCATTGTGGCTCTCCTCGGCAACAGGGTCGCATCCAACTCCCTCCCCTCCACCTGTTTAGACGAACGGCGTGTGGGATTATTCACGCGCCGACCGGCGAGGTCCGGCCAGCCGAGGGCCGAGGAGCCGGACGGTGCAAGTCGCGTCCAGCACGGCACATGGAGTTCGATGGCCCGCATCAGCTCAGAGCGGTCGGCGCGCCTCGGCAACGCAGGAGACTTCAGTGCCAGACGTTGCCCCGTTTCGCCTGTTCGGACGCCAGAAAGGCCCGCGCGCTTGACAGGCGGCGCCGAAGCGCCTAGACTGCTGAGGAAGACGGGTCGGTCCCATGCCTCACCTTCTTCAGGAGGCTGCGCATGTCCGTTCGCGGAACGATGGGGAGAATCGCCTTCGTGAACCTGGCTCGCGGCTCGGTGCGCCGCAAGAGGCCCGAGGATGAGCTGTACCTGAAGTACCTGGGCGGCTACGGCCTGGGCGCTTATTACCTCTACACCCAGATGAAGCCGCACGCGCGCCCGCTGGGGCCGAAGAACCTGCTCGGCTTCCTCGCCGGGCCGCTCACCGGCACGCCGGCCATCTGCGGCAACCGCTTCCAGGTCGTCGGCAAGTCGCCCAAGACCGGCGGCTTCGGCGACGCCAACTGCGGGGGCGACTTCGGCCCGAAGATGAAGTTCGCCGGCTTCGACGGCGTCTTCTTCAAGGGCCAGGCGAAGGAGCCTGTGTACCTCGTGCTCGCCGACGGCAAGGGCGAGTTGAAGAGCGCGGCCGACCTGTGGGGCCTCGACGTGACCGCCACCGAGGAGAAGCTCAAGGCCCTCTACGGCCCCGAGGCCGCCATCGCCTCCATCGGGCCCGCCGGCGAGGCGATGAGCCTGCTAGCCTGCATCATGAACGACCGCGACCGCGCCGCGGGACGCAGCGGCCTGGGCGCCGTCATGGGCTCCAAGAAGCTCAAGGCCATTGTGGCCGTGCCCACCAAGAAGGTGCGCCTCGCCGACGCCGCCCAGATGAAGGCCCACCGCACCGCCTACATTCAGAAGATGCGCGAGACGGGCCTCTACGAGCTCTTCCACAAGTTCGGCACCTCGGGCCTCACCGCCGGCGCCGTGGCCGGCGGCGACTGCCCCGTCAAGAACTGGGCCGGCACCGTCGAGGATTTCAAGACCGCCTCCAAGATCAGCGACGAGGCCGTGCTCGACGTCGTCACCAAGCCCTACGGCTGCTGGCACTGCCCCATTGCCTGCGGCGGCTTCGTCAAGACCAGCGGCCCCTTCGCCGTCGAGGGCGGCAAGCCCGAGTACGAAACCCTCGGCGTCTTCGGCGCCATGCTGCTCGTGGACGACCTGGCCGCCATCTGCAAGGTGAACGACCTGTGCAACCGCATGGGGATGGACACCATCTCCACCGGCGCCACGCTCGCCTTCGCCTTCGAGTGCTACGAGAAGGGCATCCTCACCAAGGCCGACACCGGCGGCCTGGAACTCACCTGGGGCAATGCCCCCGCCGTGGTGGCCCTCGTCGAGCAGATCGCGCGCCGCCAGGGCCTCGGCGCCATCCTCGCCGACGGCGCGAAGGCCGCCGCCAAGAGGATCGGCAAAGGCGCCAGCAAGTGCGCCATGCAGATCGCCGGCGAGGAACTGCCCATGCACGACCCGCGCCTGAGCCCCGGCCTCGCCTCCAGCTACAAGCTCGATGCCACGCCCGCCCGCCACACCCAGTTCAGCGCCTGGGCCGCCGAGGCCGGCTTCCCGGTCACTGGCCTCGAACACCTCTACGGCGGCTGGACGCCCGAGAAGAAGTACGAGTACGCCGGCAAGGCCAAGGCCCATCGCATCCAGAGCGCCCTCATGCACGTCATCAACGCCGACGGCTGCTGCATGTTCGGCTCCGTGTGCATCCCGGCCCAGGCCCAGGCCGACTTCCTCAACGCCGCCCTGGGCACGAGCTGGACGCCCGAGGACCTGGTGACCATCGGCGACCGCATCGCCAACCTGCGCGTGGCCTTCAACCTGCGCGAAGGGCTGAAGAACGCCGACTTCAAGGTGCCCGGCCGGATTCTCGGCGTGCCGCCCCTCAAGGCCGGAGCCACCAAAGGCGTGCGGGTGGACCTCGAGACGCAGCAGCGCGAGTACTTCGCCGAGATGGGGTGGAGCCCCGACGGCGTGCCCACGGCCGAGACCCTCCAGCGCCTGGGCCTCGACTTCGCTGTGCCCGACCTGCACGGATAGGCCCGCGGCGGAGCCCGGCCGCCCCCGCCGCGCGGGGGCCCATGCCCGGGCGCTGCCGCGGCTCTTCACCCACCCAGAGACGCTCTGAAGGTGCCTCGATGCTCCCGTTCAGCGACGCAATGAAGACCCTGCTCGCCCACGTGCCGCGCCTGGAGACCACGCGCGCGCCGCTGGCCTGCGCCGTGGGCCTCGTGCTCGCCGAGGACGTCGCCAGCGACGTGGACATGCCTCCCTTCGACAAGTCGGCCATGGACGGCTTCGCCGTGCTCGCGAGCGACCTTGCGAGCCTGCCCGCGACCCTGCACGTGGTCGAGGAGGTGCCCGCGGGCGCCGTGCCCACGCGCCGGGTGCGCCCGGGCGACTGCGTGCGGATCATGACCGGCGCGCCCGTGCCCAAGGGCGCCGACACCGTAGTGCGCATCGAGGACACCGAGCCGGGCATCAGCCGGGACCAGGTGCGTGTTCTCAAGGCGACCGAGAAGGGCCAGAACATCTGCCTGAGGGCCGAAGACGTGCGGAAGGGCGACCTGGTGCTCCGTGCGGGCGAGGTCGTCACCCCGCTCCACGTGCCCACCCTCGCCGCGTGCGGTGCGGCGGCCGTGCCGGTCGTCCGCAGGCCCACCGTCGCCGTGCTCTCCACGGGGAACGAGGTGGTGCCTCCAGAGGCCACGCCCAGGGAGGGGCAGATCCGCGACGCCAACGCGCCCTATGTGGCCGCGCGCCTGCGCCTCCTGGGCATCGAGCCCAGACTCCTCGGCATCGCCTCGGACACGCCCAAGGCCCTCAAGAGCGCACTGGCCAGGGGGATGAAGCGCGACGCGCTCATCGTCTCGGGCGGCGTGTCGGCCGGCGACTTCGACCTGGTTCCTGCGATCCTCCGCGAGATGGGGGCGGAGCTCCTCTTCGACAGCGTGGCCATGCAGCCGGGCCGCCCCACCGTGTTCGCCCGGCGCGGCGAGTGCGCCATCTTCGGCCTCCCGGGCAACCCCGTCTCGGTGGTCGTGGGCGCCGAGCTGTTCGTGGTGCCGGCGCTCAAGGCGATGATGGGCTATGCCGAGGTGCACCCCCCACGCCGCCGAGCCCGCCTGCTCGAAACGGCCCGCCACCGGCCCGGCCGCCTTGCGCACATCCCTGGCCGCCTGAGCGAGGGCGCGGATGGCCCCAGCGTGCGCCCCCTGCCGTACCACGGCTCGGCGCACGTTCACGCCCTCAGCAAGGCGAACTGCCTCCTCGTGCTGCCGGGCGACGTGCCAGTGCTCGAGCCCCCGGCCACGGTCGAGGTGGTCGAGCTGAGGATGTGAACGCCGTGCCAGAGACCCCCAACCCCGCGCTGCGCTACCTGCGCATCTCGGTCACCTCGCGCTGCAATCTGAGGTGCGTCTACTGCCGACCCACGTCGGGCGCCGAAGGCGCCGACCTGCTGTCGCGCGACGAGATCGTCCGCTTCGTGCGCCTGGCCGTGGGCTGCGGCATCGAGAAGGTGCGGGTGACGGGCGGCGAGCCGCTAGTGCGCGGCGACCTCGTGCCCATCGTCCGCGACCTCGCCGCCATTCCTGGCCTTCTCGACCTGGGCCTCACGACGAATGCCACGCTGCTGGCCCCGCTCGCCCGCCCACTGCGCGAGGCGGGGCTCCGCCGTGTGAACATCGGCCTCTCTGCCCTCACGCCCACCGTCTACCGGCAGATCACCCGCGGCGGCGAGGTGCGCGACGCCCTGGCCGGGCTGCGCGCCGCGCTCGACGCAGGCTTCGAGCCCGTCAAGGTCAACGTGGTGTTGATGCGCGGCGTCAACGACGGCGAGATCGCCGCCATCGCGGGGCTGACGCGCGAGGACCCCCTCGAGGTGCGGTTCGTGGAGTACATGCCATTCGGCGCGGGGGCCGACGCGGGCCACCACCACGTCGTCCCCGCGGCCGAGGTGCTGGCCCGCTTGCGCGAGCTGGGCGAGTTGGCGCCATTGCCGGGCCAGCGCGGGCCGGCGGCGGCGCGCGGCTTCCGCATCGCGGGCCACCGGGGCTCCGTGGGCGTCATCGCGCCCCACTCCGAGCCCTTTTGCCACGCCTGCAACCGCGTGCGGCTCACGGCCGATGGCCGACTGCGCGCCTGCCTCATCGAGGGGGGGGAGCGGGACATCCTGCCGCTCATCCGGCGGGGGCTCGACCGGCCCACGCTGGAGCGCCTGCTGGCCGAGGCGGCGGCCGCCAAGCCGGCCGCTCACAAGGGCTCATTTCGCGGGGAAATGCACAGGATCGGCGGCTGACCTCAGGCGGTCTGCACCCAGCTCGCCTTGCGGATGAGGCAACGCAGCATGTCGGCCCGCGGCCCGAAGGCGTCCAGACTCGCCAGCGCCTGCTCGGCCAGTTCGCTCGCGCGCGCCTCGGCGCCCTCCACGCCGTAGAAGGCCAGGGCCGTGGGCTTCGCGCCGTCCAGCCCCGTGGGCTTGCCCGCGCGCTCCACGCCGCCGAGCACATCCGCCGTGTCATCGAGAATCTGGTAGGAGAGGCCCAGCTTCATCCCGCACTCGTAGAGGGTGTCGGCCTCCTGCCGGCCGGCCCCGCACAGGATCGCGCCCGCCTTGGCGCTCGATGCGTACAGCGCCCCCGTCTTCAGGCGATAGCATTGCAGCAGCTCCGCGCCGTCGCCCGCCCGGGCCGCCTCGGTCACGTCCATCTCCTGCCCCTCGAACATCTCGCAGGCGGCCTTCGCGAGTTCCAGGGCAGCGGCCACCCGGCGCTCGGCCGACGCCAGGGGGTTTCGCAGGGCGATGCGGTAGCCGAGGTTCACGAGGAAGGCGGGGGCCATGTCCACGGCCCACCGAGGGAAGCGCAGGTGGGCGCACGGCTTGCCGCGCCGCACGGTCGCGTTGTCCATCGAGGGCAGATCATCGAGCAGGAGCGACGCCGCGTGGGCGAGTTCGGCGCCGCACGCGCCGGGCATGCAGATGCTCATGGCCCTGTCGTCAAACACGCACCCGGCCGCCACGGTGGCCATGGCGCGCCAGCGATGGCCCCCGCCCAGCGCCGCGTAGCGGGCCACGCGGCTCACCTGGGTGTCGGCCGTGAGCGCGAAGCCGGCCTCTAACGCCTGCTCCACCTCGCAGCGCACCCGTGCCTTGAAGCTTTCGAACTCGCTCTCGATGCCCACGCGCCGGTCCTGTCCCAACTGCATGGCTCATCCGTCCGCCCCGTCCGGGGCCGATTGCGGCAACAGGGATGTTACCAGGGTGCGCCGCAGGTGTCAACTCGGGATGCCGCGGCACGGCGTCAGAAAGCGAACACCAATATGCCCGCTTCGAGCCGAGCGAGGAGCTGGGAGTGCGGCGTTCCGCTCGGCCCTTGCCATCCTGCGCACCTGGGAGGGGACGATGTGTTCGGAACCAACCCGTCAAGCCACGCGCTGCCTCGGCTTCGCAACACCTCGGCCGAATGAAGTGGGGCCTCAGGCACGCAGCTCAGAGAGCGAGGCAGTTCGCAGTGCGGGCTTCAGCCCGTACTGGACGTCGAGGGTGCGGCCTGAAGGCCGCACTGCAAACTCCGCTTCATTCGGCTGAAGTGTTACTCGGCTTCTTCCATCGTGGCGAACGTGGAGATGAAGGGGGCACGCCCACCTCCCGCCTCCTCCGGCAGAAGCCTCACGGAGAGCCGTTCCGCGGGGGCATGCGCCCATTTCTTGCGGGCAGCATACGGGCCGCGCGTGTCGCAGTCGCCACGGCAGCCGTTGGCGGTGCCTTTCGGGAACGGAGCGGAGTGCTACGCCCATCCGCAAGGTTACAGCCAACGCTCCGCGCCGTCAACCCGTGATTCCCGCAGGAGCGCGGAGCGGCCCATCGCGCGCCGTCCCCGATTTGACACGCCAGGCCGCCGCAAGTACGATCGGCGGGGCTGGTGGAAAGAAGCCTCTTTGTGAAAGGGTCGGGCCGGTGAATGAGATTCTGCGCAAGGAACGCTACTCCGACGCGGTGTTCATGATGGCGATTGACACGCCGCTGATCGCCCGCAAGGCGAAGGCGGGGCAGTTCGTCATCATTCGGGCGACTGAGGAGGGGGAACGAATCCCTCTGACCATCGCCGACTTCGACCGCGAGAAGGGCGAGCTCGTCATCGTGGTGCAGGAGATCGGCAAGTCCACCAAGATGCTGGGCACGATGGAGCCGGGGGAGAAGATTCTCGACATCACCGGCCCGTTGGGCGTGCCCACGCACATCGCCAAAGTGGGCACCGTGTGCTGCGTGGGCGGCGGCGTGGGCATCGCGGCCGTGCACCCCGTGGCCCGGGCCTTCAAGGAGGCCGGCAACCGCGTCATCTCGATCATCGGCGCACGCAACCGGTCGCTGCTCTTCTGGGAGAACGAGATGCGGGCCGCGAGCAGCGAGCTGATCGTCACCACCGACGACGGGTCGTACGCCGCCAAGGGCTTCGTCACCGACCGGCTGAATGAGCTGGTGAGGGCCGGCACGAAGATTGACGAGGTGTTCGCCGTGGGCCCCACCGTGATGATGCGCGCCGTGGCCGAGGCCACGCGGCCCCACCAGATCAAGACCACCGTGAGCCTCAACCCGATCATGGTGGACGGCACGGGCATGTGCGGCGGCTGCCGCGTGCTCGTGGGCGGCAAGGCCAAGTTCGCCTGCGTGCACGGCCCCGATTTCGATGCTCACGAGGTGGACTTCGGCAACCTGCTCTCGCGCCAGCGGCAGTACCTCGACCAGGAGAAGCTGGCCGTGGAGACCGGGCGGCGCGTGTGACCCCGTGAGGGCCGCGTGGAACCCAGCATCGCGCCACAACCCTCGCCGCGACCGGGCTTCCTGAGGCGGCATCGCGCGACGATCCTTCTGGCGGGCGTGGTGCTCTACACCCTGGCCCTCGGGGTGGCCGTGTGCGACGAGGCGTTCCACCTGGGCCTCTTCCCCACGGCCCTCGAGCGCCAGGCCCGCGACCAGATCGCCCTCTTCGACAGCCCCGACGAGGCCACCCGCCGCGAAGCCGCCGACACACTGGTGCGCCGGGTGGATGCGTTCGTGGCCATCCCCGAGCTGATTCGGGCTCTGGGCTCCGGCTCCGCGCCGGTGCGCGAGGGCGCGAGCGCCTGCCTTCGCCGTCTTGCCGCGGGCGGCCCGCCGTTCGACCCCGCCGCGCCGCCGGCCGAACGTCGCGCGGCCGTCGCCGCCTGGGGGCAGTGGTGGCGCGAGAACAAAGGCAGATTCTGAGCGCCTCCCTCATCCTTGAACGCGCCAGCCAAATGGGTATAATCGGCTGGCTGGGCTACACGGACACACACGGACGTGCAGGGACGGGCAGGCTGCCCGCGTGCGAGCCCTCTTCGGTGCGGTCCGTGCGAGTCCGTGTCACTGGGCTTCCTGAGGCCCTTGTGGCTCCGCGGAGCGTTCTCCTGTGCCGAACGATGAGCTCGCATACCTGCGCCTGATGAAGCTCATCCGCGCCTTCGAGGAGCGGGTGGACCGCCTGTTCGTGGAGGCGCGCATCCACGGCACCACGCACCTGTGCATCGGGCAGGAGGCGGTGCCCGTGGGCGCCTGCGCCGCCGTGCGGCCCACCGACCTGGCCAGCGGCAGCCACCGCGGCCACGGCCTCGCCCTGGCCAAAGGTCTCGATGTGAAGCGCCTGATGGCCGAGCTGCTCGGCCGCCGGGACGGCTACTGCCAGGGCAAGGGCGGCACCCAGCACGTGGCCAGCCTCGAGCACGGCTTCCTCGGCACCAACGGCATCACGGGCGGCGGCATCCCCGTCGCCACGGGCGCCGCGCTCGCGGCCAAGCTGCGGCGCACGGGACAGGTCGTGCTCTCGTTCTTCGGCGACGGGGCCTCGAACCAGGGCACGTTCCACGAATCGCTCAACATGGCCGCCGTGTGGCGTCTGCCCATCGTCTACGTGTGCGAGAACAACCTCTACGCGATGTCCACGCCCCTCCACGAGGCCACCGCGGTCGAACGCATCGCCGCGCGGGCCGCCGCCTATGGCATGCCGGGCGAGACGGTGGACGGCAACGACGTGCTCGAGGTGCGCGAGGCGGTGCGCCGCGCCGCCGAGCGGGCGCGCGCGGGCGGCGGCCCCACGCTGCTCGAGTGCACCACGTACCGCCACGTCGGCCACTCGAAGAGCGACGAGCGCGAGTACCGCACCCGCGAAGAGGAGCAGTGCTGGCTCGCCCTCGACCCGATCCTGCGCTCCGAGCGGCGCCTCGAGGGGCAGGGCGCGTTGTCGGCCGAGGCCCTGGGGGCGATGAACGCGGACGTGGCGGCGGAACTGGACGCGGCCGTGGCCTTCGCCGAGGCCAGCCCGCCCCTCGATCCCCGCCTGGCCGCTGAGGGCGTCTACGCCGAGTGAGGCTGCCGTGGCCACGATGACCTACTCCCAGGCGATTCGGGCCGCGCTCGTCGAGGAGATGGAGCGCGACGAGCGGGTGATCCTGCTCGGCGAAGACATCGCGCTCTACGGCGGCGCGTTCCGCGTGACGCGCGACCTCGCGAAGCGCTTCGGCCCCGAGCGGGTGCTCAACACGCCGATCTCCGAGAACAGCTTCGTGGGGGTGGCCGTGGGCGCCGCGCTGGTGGGGCTGCGGCCGGTCGTGGAGATCATGTTCATGGACTTCATCGCCCTGGCGATGGACCAGATCGTGAACCACGCGGCGAAGTTCCACTACCTCTACGGCGGGCAGGCGCGGGTGCCGATGGTGGTGCGCGCCCCCGCCGGGGCGGGCCGCGGCTACGGGGCCAGCCACTCGCAGAGCCTCGAGGCCTGGTTCGTCCACACCCCGGGGCTCAAGGTCGTCGCACCGTCCACCCCGCGCGACGCGCACGGCCTGCTCAAGGCGGCGATCCGCGACGACAATCCCGTGGTGTTCGTCGAGAACAAGCTCCTCTACGGCGCCAAGGGCGACGTGCCCGACCCCGCCGAGGTCCTGCCGCTGGGCCAGGCGGCCGTGGTGCGCGAAGGCGAGGACGTGACGCTGGTGGCCTACTCGCGGATGACGGGGCTGGCCCTCGAGGCCGCCGCGCGCCTGGAGGAGCACGGGATGCGCTGCGAGGTGCTGGACCTCCGCACGCTGGCCCCGCTGGACGAGGCGGCCCTGCTGGCCTCTGTCGCCAAGACGCGCCGGGCGGTGATTGTCGAGGAAGACACCCGCCGCGGCGGCGTGGGGGCCGAGGTGGCCGCCGTCATCGCCGAGGGCGGTTTCGGCCATCTCGATTCGCCCGTGCGCCGCGTGGCGTGCGCCGATGCCCCCATCCCGTGCAGCCCGACGCTCGAGCAGGCGCTCCTGCCGTCGGTCGAGAAAATCGTGGCCGCCGTGGAGAGCCTGATCTGAGGGGATGGATGGATGACCGGATGGCTGGATGAATGCCGGAGCCTGCGGGCTCCTTCACCCATCCATTCATCCACCCATCCGTTTGTCCGCCTGGTTTCGCGCAAGTGCGGGGACGCTACATGGTAACCAAGGTCATCATGCCCAAACTGGCCGCCAACATCGAGGAGGCCACCATCGGCCAGTGGTTTAAGCAGGAGGGCGAGCCGGTGGCGGCCGGCGAGCCGCTCTTCGAGGCCATCACCGACAAGGCCGCCGTCGAGGTCAAGGCCGAAGCGGCCGGCGTGCTCCGCCGCATCGTGGCCCGCGAGAACAGCGTGGTGCCGGTCGGCCAGGTGATCGCGCTCGTGGGCGGCGCCGACGAGCCGCTGCCCGAGGTCGAGGCCCCGCGCGCCGCGCCCAGGCCCGCGGCGACCGCCGTCAAGGCCTCCTTCGGCGCGCGGCGCCTGGCCAAGGAGCTGGGCGTGGACCTCGCGGCCCTCACGCCCTCGCGGCCCGACGGCCGCATCACCGAGGACGACGTGCGGCAGGCCGCGGCCCAGACCCGGGGGCCGGCCATCCGCGAGCGCCTCCCGCTCAGCCCCCTCAAGCGCGCCGTGGACAGCCACCTCGCCCGCATCGCGCGCGAGGTGGTGGCCGCGTTCGTAAGCCTCGACGTGCGGTTCGACGCCGTGCAACGGGCCCTGCCCGGCCTCAGCCGCCAGGCGGGGCGGCCCGTGCTGGCGCGCGACGTGATCCTCCACGAGGCCGCCCGCCTGCTGCCGGCGCACCCCCTGCTCAACGCCTGCTACAGCGACGATGCCATTCTCGTCTACCAGCCCGTCAACATCGGCCTGGCCTTCGACATCGAGCGCGACAACACCGTGCTGGTGCCCGTGATCCGCGATGCCGATCGCAAGCCCCTCGCCGAGCTCGCGCGCGAGGCCGCCGCGCTGGCCGAGCACGCGCGCGGCCACCACCTCGACCTGGGCGAACAGCGGGACGCCACGTTCACCATCGCCGACCAGAGCGCGCTGGGCATCGGCAGCTTCGTGCCGATCCTCAACGAGCGCCAGAGCGCCATCCTGGCCGTCAGCTCGGTCCGCCAGGCGGCCGTGGCGGACGGGCAGGGGATCGTCGCCGCGCCCGTGGCGAACCTCGCCGTGGCCTTCGACCACCGCGTGCTGAACGCCACCGCAGCCGCACGCTTCCTCCACGCCCTCAAGGACGCCCTCGAAGGACTCTCCGCCCCCGCGGACTCCTGCTGACCGCGCTCCCGAAGGTCCAGGACCTTCGGGAGGCGCAGCTGGCTTCTGAAGGCAGTGCCATGCGCGTCTTCTACGTGCGACCCTCGGACAACGGCAACTACGGCATCGAGGCGGCCCTGGCCAACTGCCAGCGGCGGATCGAGGAACTGCACGTCGCCCTCTTCCGCGGGGCGTGTGTGCCGCTCGAACCGCTGAACTTCGACCCCCGAGAGCAGGGCCTGGCCCACCTGAACCGCTACGACGTGGCCATCCTGGCGGGGCTGGACCCCGTGGCGCTGTCGGCGGCCGAGCTGCTGGCCGTGGCGGCCTTCGTCGAGCGCGGCGGCGCCCTGATGCTCCTTGGCGGCAGCCACAGCTTCGGCAACGCCGAGGGCAGCTATCTGCTTCTCGACCCCCTGCTGCCCGTGCGCATCCTGCGAGGGCTCGACGTCGAGGCCGGCGTGCTGCCGACGCCCTCGGTGCACCCCATCGCCCGCGGCCTGCCGGCGCCGCTGGGCTACATCCGCAAGGTGCACCCCGTGGAGCCGAAACCCGGCGCCCACGTGGCCCTGCGGGCCGGCGACCTGCCGCTCGTGGTGGCCGGCGAGTTCGGCTACGGCCGCGTGGTCGTGGTCGCCTCCTATCCCGAGTGCGACGAGGCCGAATACGGCTGGTTCTTCACGGGCGACGCCTTCGACGACTTCCTCCGCAGCGCGCTGGCCTGGATGCGGAAGCAGCACGAGCCGTTCTGGTTCGAGAGCTTCTCGCTGCCCAACCGCCAGGTGGGGGCGGGCAACGAGGAGTTCGGCAAGGCGAGGCTGGCGGGCCCCGAGGCCTTTGCCGTGCGGCTGACCGTGCGGCTCGCCGACGCCCGCGGCCGGATCGTGCACGAGAGTTCCGCGTCGCTGCCCGCGCGCAAGACGCACGAGGCCATCGTCTCATTCCGCGTGCCGGACGGCCCGTGGGCGAGAGGCATCCATTACGTCAGCGTGATCGCCTCCGACGCCGAGGGCCGCGAGGTGGCCCGCCGCGACGTGGCCGTCGAGGTCGTCCACCCCACGCGCCTGTCGCTCGAGATCGAAGACGGGCGACGCGCCTTCGCCCCCGGCGAAACGGCGCGCGTGCTCGCGCGCGTGGCGAGCGACCTCCAGCAGCCCCCGCCCGAGGTGGCCCTCGACCTGTCGCTGCTGGAGGAGGACGGCAACGCGGCCCTGGCGCCGCGCCAACGCACCGTGCGCTGGCGCGACGGGCGCTACGAAGAGGTCGAGCTCCCGCTGCCCGTTCCGCGCCTGAGGCCTGGGGCCTATCGCCTGCGGGCCGAGCTGCGGGTGGGCGGCGAACTGGCCGATGCCGCGGACGAGGAACTCCACATCCTCGCGCCGCCCCCCGCGCGCGCGGGCTTCCCGCTCATCGCCGACGGCGGCTACCACCTGGACCGGGCCTCCACCGAGCGCTCCGTCGCCGAGATCGCCGGCGCCGGGGCCAACACGCTCTCGCTGCCCGGACCGCCCGCCTGGCGGGCCGGCGAAGCGCCCCACCGCGAGGCGATGCTGGCCCACGCGCGCGACTGCGCCGCGCGCGCCGGCCTGGCGCTCGCGCACCACCGATGCGGCCTCGTGCCCGGCCTCAGCCCCGCGGCGCCGCTGCCGTTGTGCGCGCTGACGCCCGAGTTCCGCCACGCGCTCGACCACCGCGTGCGCCCCGTGCTGGCCGCCGCCGCGCGGGTGCCGGGCCTTCATTTCCACGAGGTGGCCAGCCGCGCCGCCGTGAATCCCGAGCAGTTCTGCCGATGCCCCGCCTGCCGGGCCGCTTACGAACGCAACCTCGGAGCGGAACTGCCCGAGGGCGAACCCGAGTCGCTGAGCCCCGCCCAGCGCAAGGCCCTCAGCGCCTTCGTGACATCGTACTGGTGGCACGTGCTCTCGGCCGTGGCGAAGCTGCGCGACGAGGCAGGCGCAGGCGTGCGGCTGTCGCTCACCTTCGATGCCACGAGCTTCCTCCGCGACGGCCCGGCGGCGCCCTACTGCGACGCCTTCGTGTGGGCGCGGGCGTGCGAGACCGCCGAGGTGGCGCCCGAGGCCGACCTCGAGCGCTTCCGTCTCTCGCTCGCCGGGCACCAGGCCATCCTGGCGTCGCTCGGCAAGCCGCTGGGCGCCCAACTGGACCTGGCGGTGGGCCGGCCTCCGGTGGCCGAGGCGGCCTACACGGCCATCGCGCGCGGCGTCGCGCATCTTCGCGTGGCCGACAACCCCCGCTACGTCGGCCGCCGGCGGCAGGCTCCGCTGCCCGAGGCGCTCGGCGGCCTCTTCCTTCGGCTGGGCCGCGGGGGGCCGCTGCTCGCGCGGTCGCACCGGCCGCCGGCTCGGGCCGCGCAACTCTTCCCCTTCACCGAGGTGGCTGTGAACGGCGGGGGCGGCGGCGTGTTGGCCGCCTTCGGCCTGCTGGAGGCCGCCTCGGGCGGGGCGGACCTGCTGCACGAGCGCCTGGTGGCCGAGGGCGTGCCAGCCTCGGTCGGCGCCGTGGCGCTCCTGGGCGTGCGGGTGGTGCCGAAGCGGGTCGCGTGGGCCCTCGTGCGCTTCGTCGAGGCCGGCGGCCTGCTGCTGGCCGACCAGCCCGCCGTGAGCGACGAGGAGGGCGCGCCCGTGGAGTGGCCCGAGGCATTCTTCGGCACGGCCGAAACGCCGGTCTTCGGCGCCTTCACGGTTCGGCGACGGCGCTTCGGCGCCGGGCGGACGCTGTTGTTCTCGCCCGGCATCGCGGAGGCCTACCGGCAGGCGGCGGGGGCAGGGGACGCCGTGGCCACGCGCGAGCTCCGCCGGGGCCTGGCCGACGCCCTGGCCGAGCACGGCGTGCGCCCCATCGCGCGGGCCGACGAGCCGTGCGTGGAGGTGGGCCTCCGAGCCTGTGCGGCAGACACCTGGCTGCTCGTGGCCGTGAACCACAGCGGCGCGCCCCGGAAGCCCAGGATCGAGCTGGACCCCGCCCTGGTGCAGCCGACCTGCGCCTTCGACCTCTCGACCGGCGAGCCCGTGGCCGTGGAGCGCGAGAGCGGCCCGGCGCTCACGCTGGACCTGCCGCCGCACGATGGCGGCCTGTTCGTGCTGCACAGCGAACGCCCCTTCACCCTGCGCCTCGAAGCGCCCGAGGCCATCGCCGCTCGCGGTGGCTCCCTGAGCTACAAGGTCATGGTCCTGAACGAGTCGGGCCGGCCGGCCCACGGCTGCCACATCGTGCGCGTGACGGTCACCGACGCGGCCGGCCGCGAGCGCCCCGAGTACGGCGGCGAGCGGGTGGCCGCCGGCGGCGTGCTGGAGGTCGCCCTGCCCCTGGCCGCGAACGAGCGGCTCGGGGGCTGGACCGTGGAGGCCACCGACCTGCTCACGCGCCGCGTCGTGCGCCGCGCGCTCGAGGTTGTCCACGAAGCGCCGGATTCCCCGCCGAGTCCCGAGTCACAGAGCGAGTTGCCATGAGCCTGCACGAAGAGATCGCCGCCAACCTGACGGGCTACTCGAAGGCCATGTACTCCACGTGGTTCTTCTACCGCCCGTCGCGCATCCTGCTCGATGCGGGAGAGGGCGTGAGCGCGGCGATGGAGAACTTCGTCTTCGCCATCGAGAAGGTCTTCCTCAGCCACGGGCACTACGACCACATCGGCGGGCTGCCGGGGCTGCTCCAGTCGCGCCGCTCGGCCCGCGGCGACAAGGAGAAGCCGCTCGAGGTGTACCACCCCGCCGGCGACGAACTGGTCGCGGTCCTGCGCCAGTACGTCGAGGCGCTCACCTACCGCGTGGGCTACGACCTCTCGTGGCACGCGCTGGAGCCGGGGCAGGCCGTGCCGCTCGGCACCGGGCGCGACCGCGGCACGCTGGTGCCGTTCCGCGCCCGCCACGGCGGCCGCTCGCTTGCCCTGGGCTACAAGGTCACCGAGGAGCGCAAGCGCCTGCACCCGCGCTACGCCGGGCTGGCCGAGGCCGAGATCGCCCGGATCGCGCGCTCGACCCCGCGCGCGGAACTCACCGAAACCTACGAGAAGACCCTGCTCGCCTACAGCGGCGACTCGATGCCGCTGGACCCCGACGTGGTGCGGGACGCCGAGGTGCTGATGCACGAGGCCACCTTCCTCGCGGCCGACGAGCGCGAGGCCCCCGCCCACGCCACGGTGGAGGAGGCGATCCGCGTGGCCGTGGCCGCGCGGGCCAAGCTGCTGGCGCTCTTCCACATCTCGTCGCGCTACCCCGGCCGCGAGGTCGAGCGGCAGGTGCGCGAGCTGGCCGCCGCCCTGGCGCCCGACCTGCCGATCGTGGTCTTCCGCTCGGCCCGGCGGCTCCGCATCGGCCCCGTTTGAGGAAAGCCCTCTCTTGTGCTATAGTTCCTGTGAGCGTCGGGAGCAATGACGCCTGTGGGCGGGCCGTCCCTGGCCCGCGGAAGGCCCTGGCCACAGCGCGGCCACGGACGAGACGAGCTTCAGTCCTTCGCACGCTCCCCGGGGGCGCCCCTTTCGAGCGCCAGGAGGCCGCTGGATGCACAATGCCCGCGCCGTTCGACGACGCGCCCACGCCCTGAGCTGCTGGATGGCCGGATGCGCCCTCATGGCGGCGGCCACGGCCCAGGCGGGCACGACGCCGCCCTCTCCCCCGAAGCTCCTGCTCCACATTCCCTTCGACGGCTCGCCCGACGCCGAGTTCGCCGCGAACGGAGAGCTCAAGACCTCGTGCCTCTACGCCGCCTACCGGCCCGGCGTGCGGGCCCAGGGGGCCGAGTTCGGCTCCGAGCGCTTCCCCACCGGGCTCCTCGTGCGTTGCAGGGGCCTGCTCGACAAGGCGCGCGGCAGCCTGGAGTTCTGGCACATGCCGCTGTGGAACCCCGGCGACCCCACCCAGCAGGGAATCCCCCGCGTGCTCTTCACCGACGAAAAGCCGGCCGGCGCGATGGGCCACTTCTGGGCCCTCATCAGCCAGGGCCGGCTCCTCTTCGGCCTCCAGGGGCCGAAGACGGCCAGCGTGTCGGCCCCCATCCACCGCTGGCGCCCCGAGACCTGGCACCACGTGGTCGTCACCTGGGACGGCGAGACGGGCATCCGCCTCTTCCTCGACGGCGAGCTGGCGGGCGAGCAGGCCCTCCGCTGGCGGCTGCCCGCCTCCGAACTGCTCTACCTCGGCTCGGACCGCTTCGGCGGCTGCCGCGCCGGCGGCCTCTTCGACGAGCTGCGCCTCTACGACCGCGCGCTCACCGCCACCGAGGTCGAACTGGCCTTCATCCACAACCTCGCCGCCGAGCGGGCCCCGGCGCTGCCCGAGCCGGCGGCCCCCGAGCTTCGCCCGCCGCACCCGGCCCGCCTGACCTTCCAGGCCACCTTCGACAACGTGGTGGAGGCCCAGACCGCCGCGGGCAACGCGCGCCCCCTGGTCGCCGAGCGCGCTCGGTTCGCCCCGGGGCTCTTCGGCCAGGCCCTCGTGGCCACCGGCGGCCTCAACCTGGCCTATGACTTCAAGAAGAACCTCTCGCGCGACGAGGGCGCCATCTCCTTCTGGGCCTGCGCCCTCCCCGAGAAGCGCCCCTGGCGCGCCGTGCTGGTCAGCGACGACGTGTTCGGCGGCGACCCCCAGCGCGACAGCCCCGGCGCCCTCGCCGTGTGGCTGGAACGCGACGCCACCAATCTCGGCATCTTCACGCTCTGGCCCCTGCGCTTCCACCAGCCCCTGGTGCGCTGGGACGAGCGCGACTGGCACCACTTCGCCGCCTGCTGGCGGCGCGGCGAGCAGGCGGTCTTCTACGTCAACGGCGTCGAGGCGGGGCGGGCCACCGGCGGGCAGGCCGCCTGGGCCGCCGACCCGCCGGAGCGCATCTACGTGGGCTCCGTGGCCGGCAACGTGCCCGGCTGCGCCCTGATTGACGACCTGCGCTTCTACGACGGCCCCCTCACCCGCGACGAGGTCCAGAAGCAGGCCAGCCAACTCGTCCTCCCCTTCGTGCTCGAACTCGGGCGCTCGCTCTACCTCCGGGGGCAGGCCGCCGACGTCGTGGCGCGCTTCTACAACACCACGTCCGCCGACGCTAAGGCCAAGGTCCTGGTGCGCGTGCTGAACTCCGCCGGCAGGGAAGTGCACGCCGTGGAGGCCCCCCTCGAGGTCGCGCCCCGCGCCTGGACAAGCCTGCGCATGCCCCTCTCGGCCCAGGCGCTGGGCGCCGAGGGCGTCTACCAGGTCGTCACCAGCTCCGAAGGGCGCGTGACCTGTCCCCGATGCGAATTCCTGGTCGTCGCGCCGCCGGCGGGCACCCAGGCGTCGCCCAGCGCCCAGGCGCCGCCCAAGTTCGACTACGTGACCACCGTGGAATGCGCCAAGCAGTCCAGCCCCGACGTCTTCTGCGAGACCGGCGGCTCGCGCATCGTGCGCAGCGACCTGGGCGCCTACCGCGAGGCGGGCAGCTACCCCGACGCCCGGTTCGCCTACAGGTTCCGCGTCACCCGCACCGACGTCCCCCACGTCGCCATCGTGACCTATCCCGCCGACCGCGCACGCAGCGCCGAGATCATCATGACCTCCCGGCGCTACCCCGCCTCGGGCGACGTGGCCACGGGCTACTTCGTCGGGCGGGCCGCCGCCGCTTCGCCCGGCTTGGTGGAACTGCCCCTCTACTTCTGGCCCCGCGAGCTGGAAAACGCGATCATGTTCCGCACGCTCACCAGCGGCGAACCCGCCGCGTGCGCCAAGATCACGGTCCGCCACGCCGGCGGCGGCCTGCCCGCGGCCCCCATCGAGGCCCCGAGCGACGGGGGCAGGACCTTCGGCCTCCACTGGGACGACCCGAACGTCCCCGTGCAGTTCGGCGCCACCGGCCTGCGCCCGCCCGAGGTCTACGAGAGCTTCCGGCGCCTCATCGAGTACCTCAAGTTCACCGGGCAGAACCTCCTGTGCTACCCCGTCATGTGGCACCGCGGCCTCCTCTACCCCGCCGAGCCCGAGGCCTTCCGCCTGGGCATCGGCGCCGAGCGCCACTGCGCCGGCTGGCTCGAGCAGGTCCTCCACCTGTGCGAGCAGGCCGGCGTGCGCTTCCTCCCCGAGGTCATCTTCGACGACGCCGTGGCCCTCGCGAGCGTCTTCAGCTCCCACACCATTGACACGGTGGTCGGCGGCACGCCCAGCGCCCGCATGGTGAGCTGGGACGACACGCTCACGCGCGGCGAACCCGGCGACCCGCCCCGCTACAACCCCCTGCACCCGGCCGTCCGCGCCGCGCTCCTCGACCGCATGACCGAGATCGTCGAGCGCTACAGCGCCTCGCCCGCCCTGGCCGGCGTCTCGCTCGTCCTCGGACCCGAGCAGTCCACCTGGTTCGGCTCGATCCAGTGCGGCTACGACGACCAGACGGTGGCCGACTTCGCCCGCGAGGCCAAGTTCGAGCTGCCCCCCGAATGCCGCACCGGCCCCACCCGCTTCTCCGAGCGCGCCCGCTGGCTCTTGGCGAACAAGTACGACCTCTGGATCAGCTACCGCTGCCGCCGCCTCCGCCAGCTCTACGTGGAACTCGCCAGCCGCGTCCAAAGCAAGCGGCCCGACCTCAAGCTCTACCTGACCATCGGCCTCCCCGACAGCGCCAGCCCGCACCCGCTCCTGAACCTCACCGCGCTGTCGGGACGCATCGGCTCGCTCGACACCCTGTACCGCGAGGCAGGGCTCGACGTGTCGCTCTACAAGGAGCGACCGACCAACCTCGTGCTCCGCCGCGTCGTGCGCCCGACCGACGACCGCCACCTCCTCTACCGATTCGCCTCGCGCGGGCCGAATCCCGCCGTCGCGCTCGCGCGCGACCTGGCCTTCTCCGCCGAAGGCAGCGCCCCGTACGCCGGCTTCGGCCGCGTGGCCCTCGCCGTGGCCTACCGCCCCTTCGAGTCCACCATCGGAGCACTCCAGCCCCTCCGCAGCCACTGGTGGGCCGAGCACCCCGCGCGGGCCTCCTACCCCGCCCCGGCCGGCCGCGAGTTCCTCGAACCCTGCGCCCAGGGCCTCGCCGACCTCGACGCCCTCAGCCTCACCCTCGGCGGCGGCTCGCTCCCCACCGCCGGCCACGAGGAGGCCCTCCGCGAGTTTGCACGCGCCTACCGCGCCTTGCCCGCCGAACCCTTCAGCACCGTGGCCGGCATGGCCGACCCCGTGGCCGTCCGCGAGCTCCAGCGCGCCGACGGCCGCTTCTTCTACCTCGTCAACCGCGCCCGCTTCCCCGTCACCGCCCACGTCGCGCTCTCCGGCAGCGACGTCAAACTGCGCGACTTGGCGGCCGCCGCCGACCTCGTCCTTCCCTCTGTCACGAAGCGCCCGCTGCCCGCCGCGCTCCCCGCCGAATTCGTCAGCGAGCACCGCCTCCCCGACCACGAGGGGCCCCTGCCCCAGGAGCCCGACGCCACCCAGGAGGTCACCGGCGCGCTCCTCACCGTCCGCCTCGAACCCTTCCAGCTCCGCTCGTACCGCATCGAAACCTCCGGCGCCGTCATCACCTATGCCGCCGCCGCCGCGCCGCCCGAGGAGCGGCTGCGCCTCGCCCAGCGCATCGCCTCGGCCCGCGACCTGGTGGCCCAGAGCAACGCGCCGGGCGAAATCGTCGCCTCGGCCCGCCTGACCCTCGACCTCGTGGACCGCGCCTGGCGCAAGCACGAGCTGGCCCGAGTCGCGGCACTGCTCGACAGCTACCCCCTCGAACGCCTCCGCTGAGCCGGGGGAGAGCGCGGAACCCGTTGTCCTGGTCCGCGCGGAGGACCACTGCCCGACGGAGAAGACTGATGAAACACCGCCTGGCCGCCCTCGGGGCCTTCCTCCTGCTCCTCGCCCCCCTCGCCGCCGCCGAGGAATGGCCCGAATGGCGCGGGCCGCGGCGCGACGGCTCGTCGCTCGAATCCGGCCTCCCGCTCCGCTGGAGCGAAACCGAAAACGTCGCCTGGAAGACCCCCATCCCCGGCAAAGGCCACTCCTCGCCCATCGTGTGGGGCCGCCGCCTCTTCCTCACCACCGCCGAGCCGGCCGAGCTCCGCCGCATCCTCCTGTGCCTCGACGCGCACGACGGCAAGCTCCTCTGGAGCCGCGACGTGCTGGTCGCCCCCCTCGAAAAGATCAACAACCTCAACTCCTATGCCAGCTCCACCCCCGCCACCGACGGCTCCCACGTCTTCGTCGCCTTCCAGGACCGCGCCGAGATGTTCGTCGCCTGCTACGACCTCGAGGGCAACAAGGTCTGGGAGCAGCGCCCCGGCAAGTTCTTCGCCGCCCACGGCTTTTGCAGCTCCCCGCTCCTCTACAAAGACCTGGTCATCCTCAACGGCGACCACGACAGTCGCCCCAAGGGCCCCGCCTACCTTGTCGCGCTCGACAAGGCCACCGGCGCCCAGCGCTGGCTCGCGCCCCGACCCGCCGGCGTCCGCTCCTACGTCCCCCCCGTCCTCTTCGACGCCGCCGGCCGAAAGCAGCTCATCCTCTCCGGCTCCGCCTGCGTCGCCTCCTACGACCCCGACACGGGCAAGCCGCTCTGGATCGTGGACGGCCCCACCGAGCAGATGGCCGCCAGCCTCGTGATGACCCAGGGCATCGTCTTCGTCACCGGCGGCTTCCCCACGCTCCACCTCATGGGCATCCGCCCCGACGGCCAGGGAAACGTCACCAACACCCACGTCCTCTGGCACGAGCCCAAGAACCCCAAGGCCGTCTCCTACGTCCCCTCGCCCCTCGCATTCAAGGACTGGTTCTTCGTCGTCTCCGACGGCGTCGTGGGCGGCGGCGCGCACGCCAGTTGCCTCGAGGCGAAGACCGGCAGGATCCTCTGGATGGAGAAGCTCGGCCGCCACCACAGCGCCTCGCCTGTCCTCGCCGATGGCCACATCTACTGGCCCGACGACGACGGCGTCACCTACGTCACCAAGGCCGGTCCGGCCTTCGAACTCGTCGCGAAGATCGCCATCCCGGACCAGTGTTTCGCCTCCTTCGCCATGTCCCGCGGCCGCATCTACATCCGCGGCCTCAAGCAGCTCTGGTGCATCGGGGCGGGGCAGGGCGAGTAGCCCGCCGTGCCCTTCACCCTCCCGTTCCCCAACCTCCCGCGGGTTGCCAACCCGCGGGAGGTTAGACCGAATTGTCAAAGAACCGGTACGGCGGCCTGCCGCTACTCGTTTGGCTATCCTTTCGCCGGCCGCCTCCGAGCCGCACGCGAACAGG